>JAPUIH010000014.1 GCA_027297205.1 SAR324 cluster bacterium
GCCACGGCGAAACCCCTCCCTTTACAAATGCATGAATGACTAAACCTAGCACATTGGGAACGGGGAACAATGGGGAAGTGGGCGTAGGGTGGCGAAAGAGCAACAAACGCCAGAATCATACTCCCACCTAATTCACACGAAGCCGAATACGAATATCTGACGGCTTTTCTCGCCCGACCCTTCGTCATAGATTCGTGAATGGGAAAAATGCTGTCCTGCGGTTCGTGAGGAAATCACAGGTGCATGTTCGAAGGCGGCACATCTAACATACCCGTCTCTGACCGCGATGCCTGAAAAAATTTGGGCGCAGTACTGATTTTCAATCAAGGAGGGGGGATCAATCAGGAGTCCGAGGCCCGGCACGCGCTCCATGGCCTATTCCGGCAGTCCGGCTTTTTGCAGGGCTTGCATATGATGCTCCCTGTCCGTGTCTTGCTTGTACGGCAGGTCTTTCACCAGCCCCTGAATTGAAATTTCCTGGTTGAGTTTGAGGGCGGTGGCGGCGTGTTTCGCCGCGGGTTCCGGTTCGTCCATCATGGCGTAGCAGGCGGCCATGTTGGCATGGTGAGAATACCTTGGGGAACCGATCAGTTTGTAGGCATTGACGGCTTCCGCGTAGCGCCGCGCCGAAAATAGCGCCTGCCCCAGGCTGTCCGCCCGACCGTCCGGTGGATAAGGATCCAAACGGCGCGCCAACTCGATCCAACCCACCCCCTCCTCCGGTTTGCCCAACCAGGTCAATAGCTGGCCCCGCTGGGCCACGATACGCGGATCGTTGGGATTCAAGGAGAAAGCGCGCTCGTGGCTGGATTCGGCCTGGTCGAACTGCTGCTCGTAGATATGCAACTCGCACAGAATTCGGTGGGATTCGCTGTCGCCCTCATCCAACTCCCGTGCCTTTTCCGCCAGTTCCACGCTTTCCCTGGCAAGCTCTTCGCTCCAGGCCCGGTAGCCGCGCGCGGATGCCTGGCCCAATGTGCAAGCTTTCCAGGCATGCGCTTGGGCGAAATCGGGGTCCAGTGCAATGGCTTTGTCGAGCATTTCCAGCGCCTTGGCGTTGTCTTCGCGCGTGCGTTTGTGGTGATGGTCCTTGCCGCGCAGAAGCAGGTCGTACGCAGCGACGCTCTCCGTAACTTTGGTGTTGGCCCGCTCCAGGTTGGCCGCCTCCACCCTGCGGGGAATGTTGGCCACGATCATCTGTGCCATCTCATCCTGGAGGCTGAACACGTCCTTCAGTTCCCTGTCGAACCGTTCGGCCCACAGGTGGGTCCCATCAATCGCATCCACCAACTGGGCGGTTATGCGCACCCGGTTGCCATCCTTGCGGACGCTGCCCTCCAGCACGTATTCGACGCCAAGGTCTTTTCCCACCTGCTGCACAGTTACTGCCTGGCCCTTGTAGGTGAATGTGGAGTTGCGGGCGATCACCAGCAGGGATTTTGAGCGGGACAATTCGGTGATGATGTCCTCGGTCATACCGTCGGCGAAGTATTCCTGCTCCTGGTCGTTGCTGAAGTTGGTAAAAGGCAGGACGGCGATGGAAGGTTTGCTGAGGCGGGCTGTCGCCGGGTTGCTCACCTCGGAGAGGGTGGCGTTACCCGCCTGGGGGGTGGCCGGTTTTCCCTCCCCACCCGGCTCGCGAGGCGCGTCGAACAGCACGCGGTATACCGGCACGGGCCGGGATATATTTTTCAGTTCGTGCTCGCCCAGGTATTCGCACTCGATATGGTAGGTACCCGAGATGTTGCTGTGGACAATGCTGGAAATGCAGATCCCACCCGGAATGGCCAGCCCTTCCAGCCGCGCCGCGATATTGACCTCGTTCCCGTAAATCCCGTTCTCCTCGGCCAGAACCTCCCCCTGGCTGATGCCGATGCGGAAGAACATCTTTTCCTCACCGGGGAGTTCCGCATTCTGCTTGGCCAGATCGTTTTGGATTTTTGCGGCGCTCCTGACTGCGTCCACGGGTTCCTTGAATTCCGCCAGGATGGAATCCCCCGGCGTGTTCACGATCCAGCCGGCATGTTCCGTAACATGGTGCGAGAAAACCTTGCGATAGTTTTGCAGCGTGTGCAGCGTGGTCTCGATATCCTGGGCCACGAGGCGCGAGTAGCCCACCACGTCGGCCATCAGGATGGTGCTTTTTCTTTTTTCCAAAGGGCTTCGATCCATGTGCCTGACTACACAAGCATGGGGAAGGGAAAATCCCGTCTCCCCTGGGTAGGGCTTATCCTGGGGTATTACCCAAAACTCGTCAAGTATCTTCCCTTACATTAATCACCACCGGGACTGATCCTCAGAATGACGAACAATCTCCGCCGCGGTCTACATCTTTATACTGATCTTCTTGAGGGATGCCAGGCTGCCCCCGATTAAGCCATCCAGCCCGCAAGCCATGGCCAAGGCGAACGCGTGGTGGACGCCAAGGACGTGGAAACACGGGTGGGACGCACTATTGATTTCGTGGATCAAGGCCCGCATACCCCGCGGACGGCATAAGATAGGGAATGCTATGTTGGGGCCTGCGGGCGGCGCAATTCAAACCATTTCAGCAGGAGGATACCGTGGCGAACAATGACGGAGAAATGATGTTGACGATCTTCCTCAAGCATCATCAGACCATGAACCTGGGAGAGATCAACGAGAAATTGGAAGCAACCAGTTTCTGGAAAATATTTCCGCCCGAGGGCATCGCAGTCGTGTCCTGGTACGTGATGATGGGCATTGGCCAGGTGGTCACCTTGAAGGGGCCGGGGCACCGGCTGCGGGACATAAACCTGGTGATCGAGCAGTCCGCCTGGGGCGCGTTCGCCACCGAGTTCTACCCTACCTACGACTTTCAGCCCGTCTGGGAGCAGATTAAGGCTCGGCAATCCTAGGCAGCGGTTTGGAGAAGGGTGTGGGATTCAGATTACGTCCAGGGTTTGCCACGCTCTGCGCCCCGCCCTTGCACGGGTTTGTTTTTCCGGCCCAATTCCCCGCACCCACGCCCTGCCCCCAACCATCTTTCCACGTCCATGTGGTTTAGTCCTTTATTATCCAGTCCTTGGATTCGGCATAGTACCGCGCCCGCCGCTCATGGTGCTCCGGACTTTCCCCCCGTGCCTGATCTTCGGTGGAGACCCTGATCCAGATACCTACCTTCTTAGTTCT
>JAPUIH010000140.1 GCA_027297205.1 SAR324 cluster bacterium
TGCTGCCGCGAAGTAGCACTAAATTTGTACGCTTTACAAAACGGGTGGCCAGGGCGCCCCTGGAGCGAGGCCGGCATGCTGAAGCTGTCAAAAAAGATCGATTACGGGCTGATATTGCTGAGCCGGATGTGCATGGAACCGGCGCCGGAGAGCGCCCGGGAAATGGCCGAACGTTACAATCTTCCGCAGCCGATGGTGGCCAATATCCTCAAGGCGCTTTCCGGAGCGGGGATGCTGGCGTCCACACGGGGCGTGCAGGGCGGCTACGAGCTGGCCCGCCCGGCCCGGGAGATTTCCCTGGCCGAGATTGTGGAGGCGCTGGAAGGGCCCTTCAGCCTGGTGGACTGCGTGGCGGATGGGGACAATTGCAGGTTTACAAGCATCTGCCCCACCCATGACCCTATTCAGGCCGTGCACCATCAGTTTCAGAATTTCATGAGCCGGCTCAGCCTGGCGGAAATTGTCGGAATGCCGCAGGAACCTTTTCAATTCGGAACAGGGAGCAATGAAAACACCAATATATATGGATAACCACGCCACCACCTCCGTGGACCCACGGGTGTTGGAGACGATGCTGCCTTATTTCAGCGACACTTTCGGCAATTCCGCCAGCCGCAACCACTCCTTTGGCTGGCAGGCGGAAGAGGCGGTGGAAAACGCCCGCGGGCAGATCGCCCGTCTGATCGGGGCGGACGCCCGAGAGATCATCATCACCAGCGGCGCGACCGAATCGGACAACCTGGCCCTGACCGGCGTGGCGGAATTCTACAAGGAGAAGGGCAACCACATCATCACCTGCGTGATCGAGCACAAAGCCATTCTGGACACCGGACATATGCTGGAGCAGAAAGGCTTTGAGGTGACCTTCCTGCCCGTGGACAAGCACGGCTCCATCGACCTCGATGAGCTGGCCGACGCGATCACGGACAAGACCACGCTGGTTTCCCTGATGGCTGCCAACAACGAGATCGGCACCTTGAATCCACTGAAAGAGATCGGCAAGCTGACCCGGGAGAAGGGGGTGCTCTTCCACTGCGACGCCACGCAAGGGGTGGGGCATATGGATATCGACGTGGAGGAGATGAACATCGATCTGGCCTCCTTCACGGCCCACAAAATTTATGGGCCGAAAGGCGTGGGTGCGCTGTACGTGCGCAGGCGTAAACCCCGCGTGCGCCTCTCTCCCCTCATCTATGGCGGCGGCCACGAGCGCGGGATGCGCTCCGGCACCCTCAACGTGCCGGGCATCGTGGGATTCGGCAAGGCCGCCGATATTATGCACGAGGAGGGCGCCCAGGAGCGAGAAAATCTGTTGGTGCTGCGCGAGCGCATCTTCCAGGGCATTACGCGCGAGGTGGAGTACGTGTATTTGAACGGCCATCCCGACACGCGCCATCCGGGCAACGTCAATTTGAGCTTTGCCTATGTGGAAGGTGAAAGCCTGCTGATGGGCTTGAGCGACATTGCCGTTTCCTCCGGCTCGGCCTGCACTTCGGCCAGCCTGGAGCCGTCCTATGTGCTGCGCGCGCTGGGGGTGGGAGACGATCTGGCCCATTCCTCCATCCGCTTCGGCGTTGGGCGCTTCAATACGGAAGAAGAGGTGGATTACGTGATCCTCCGGGTGGTGGAGGCGGTGAGCCGGCTTCGGGAAATGTCCCCACTTTACGAAATGGCTCAGGAAGGCATCGATCCTTCCTCCATCAACTGGAGCGCGCATTAGGCAAAAGACGACTTTCAAAGGCGCGCCGGCATGCGGCGCGCCGTAGGTTTGAACCATTGTGCGGGCCGGGGCCCGTACCATAGACATATGCGGGCCGGGGCCCGTACCACAGACATGTGCGGGCCAGGGTCCGTACCAATGATATTGAGAACGAACCGCCTGGCGCGGGCAATGGGCGCCGCCGGAGCGGACACTAACCACGGCAAGGAGCGAAATCATGGCCTACAGCGACAAAGTAATTGACCATTACAACGAGCCTCGCAACGTGGGGAGCCTGGACAAGAACGATGAGAACGTCGGCACCGGCATGGTGGGTGCCCCGGAATGCGGCGACGTCATGAAGCTGCAGATCAAGGTCGAGAATGACGTGATCGTGGATGCGAAATTCAAGACCTTCGGTTGTGGGAGCGCCATCGCCAGTTCCAGTCTGGCCACGGAATGGTTAAAGGGAAAGCCCATCGATGAGGGGCTGAACATCCGCAACACGGACATCGTGGAGGAGCTTTCCCTTCCGCCGGTGAAAATTCATTGTTCCGTGCTTGCCGAGGATGCGATCAAGGCGGCGATCAATGACTACAAGCAGAAAGCCGCAAATATCGAGAGCGCGGCCGATTGAGTCTCCGCTATCGCGGCTGATTAAGCCTCCGCAATCGCGGAGGCCTTCAGGTGCGGCGGATATTCGCCGTGCCACCTGCGGCACGCCACCCGCGGCTTGCCGCCCATGACTGCTATGACCACCGACGAAAACTACTTCCATCTGTTTGGACTTTTCCCAAGCTACGAGATCGATCTGGAAGCCTTGGACGCAGCCTATGAGCGGTTGAGTCTGGAGCACCATCCGGACTTTTTCGCCAACGCCGGCACGGAAGAGAAGGCCCGCTCCGAGCGCATGTCCGCGGAACTGAACGAGGGCTATCGCGTTCTTCGCTCCGAATCGGAGCGCTCCGCTTATCTGCTGGACCTGCT
This sequence comes from SAR324 cluster bacterium, assembly GCA_027297205.1. Classification (GTDB taxonomy): domain Bacteria; phylum SAR324; class SAR324; order SAR324; family JACQKK01; genus JAPUIH01. Next base: position 2,687 of record JAPUIH010000140.1, read on the forward strand.
CAAGGCGGAGCGGGAACTGGACAGCACCCAGCTACCCGACGGATTTCTGCATGAAATGTTTGCCCTTCAGGAAGAAGTGGACGAGCTCGCCGAGAACGGAAACGGAGCGCGGGCCGAGGAACTAAAAGCGCAGGCCGAGCAGCGCCTGCAAGCCGTGCAGGCCGAACGCAGCGCATTGTTTGCCAACGTGCAAAACGGCGCGGCGGCGGAGGTGCTGCAACAAATTCAATCCAACCTCAATTGCGAGAAATACCTGACCCGCCTGCTGGGACGCCTGGCCTGAATTTTCCTCCCGCAACTCCCCGGTGTCAACCAAAGGGGCGTGCACAGCGCGGCAAACAAGAGTTTATGGAAGCCGTAGAAACCATTATCGGAATCGACCTGGGCACAACCAACAGCCTCGCGGCTACGGTATTCGAGCATGGTCCCGAAGCCCTGCGTCCACCCGGAGGGGAAGCGATCGTGCCCTCCGTGCTGACACGCCGGGAAGGCCGTTGGATCGTCGGGCGGGAGGCGCGCGAACAGCGCACCACCCATCCGCAGGAAACGGTTTTCTCGGTGAAGCGCCTGATGGGGCGGGACGCGCAGGAGTTGCAGGCGGCGCTGGCCCGGCTGCCCTACCGGGTGGAGGCCGCACAGCGGGGCCTGGTCAAAGTGCATGTGGGGGAAGAGGCCTTTACGCCCCAGGAACTTTCCGCGGAAATACTCAGGGAAGTGAAGCGCAATGCCGAGGCAGCGCTGGGCAAGGCTGTGCACAAGGCAGTGATTACCGTGCCGGCCTACTTTGACGATGCGCAGCGTCAAGCCACCCGCGCCGCCGGGCGCATCGCCGGGCTGGAAGTGGTGCGCATCATCAATGAGCCCACTGCCGCGGCGATCGCCTATGGCCTGGATGAGCGGAAGAAAGGGCTGGTCGCCGTGTACGACCTGGGGGGCGGCACCTTCGATATTTCCATCCTGGAATTGACCGGAACCGTGTTCAAAGTGCTGGCCACCCATGGCGATACGGAATTGGGAGGCGACGATTTCGACGAGGTCATCGCCGAGGAAATGCGGCGCCGCGTGCGGGAAAAGCACCCGGAAATGGTGTTGGATGACCCCCTCTCCCGCCAGTTGCTGCGCAAGATTGCGGAGTTGCTGAAAATCGATCTCAGCCGGGCGCTGGACACCGAATACACCCTGGAGCTGCCCGGCAAGGGCCTCGACTTCAAGGACGGCTTCAACGTGGAAACCCTGAACGGCCTGATCGCGCCCTTCGTGGATTCCACATTGGAAAGCTGCAGGCTAGCCCTGGCCGCCGCGGGCAAGAGCACCGCGGATATTGACGAGGTGGTGTTGGTGGGCGGTTCCACCCGCGTGCCGCTGGTGCGCAGGATAGTGGAGGAGTTCTTCGGAAAGCCACCCAACGTCTCCATCAATCCGGATGAGGTGGTGGCCGTCGGTGCGGGGATCCAAGGGCACCTGCTGGCCGGTGGACGGCGGGACTATGTGCTGCTGGACGTCATTCCCCTGGCCCTGGGCATTGAGACCCTGGGCGGCACCTTTAGCAAGCTGATCACGGCCAACACCACCGTACCCACCCAGGCCAATGAACTGTTCACCACCTACGTGGACAACCAGACCGGAGTGGACTTCAATATCTTCCAGGGAGAGCGGGAGTTCGTGAAGGATTGCCGCAGCCTGGGCCGCTTCCGCCTGAAGGGCATCCCTCCCATGCCCGCCGGATTGCCCAAGGTGGAGGTGACTTTTCTGGTGGATGCCAACGGCATCCTCACCGTCTCCGCCATCGAGCAGCGTAGCGTCATGGAAGCCCAGATCGAGGTCATTCCCTCCCACGGCCTCACCAATGATGAGATCGACCGCATCATGGAGGAGTCCTTCGAGCATGCCTTGGACGATCTCAACCAGCGTCAACTGGTGGATTTCCGCAACATGGCCAAGGCCGTGTTCCGGGGAATCGACAAGGCCTGGAAACAGGCCCGGTCCATCCTTTCGGAAGGGGAGCTGGCGCAAATCCGGGTGCAGATGGAGCAGGTGAAGAAAGCTACGGGCGGGGAAGATCCCGTGGCGCTGAAAGCCGAGATGGACAAGCTGGGAGAGCTGACCCGGCCCCTGGCCGACGCCATCATGAGCCAGGCCGCCCTGTCCGAATTGCGCGAATTCTTCGCCGAGCACCGCGCCGGGGAGGATTAGAGCCTGCAAGTTCGCGGAAGATACGTGGTGCTGCTTTGCCAGGGAGCTCTGCCCCCTGGCAACCCCCAACAGGGGCTGGTGGCCCCCGAATGCTGTTTGTGAATTATCCAGGCTAC
>JAPUIH010000141.1 GCA_027297205.1 SAR324 cluster bacterium
CAGGCGGCTATAACCGACCACATCAGTGACGAACACCGCAGTAAGTTTGCGATCCCCTTCGGGCGATGCCACGACGAATCCCCTTCCCTTACGCCACTAAATACGTGAAGGATTCAACCTAGCACATTGGGGCGGGGGGACAATGAAGGAGAGGGGAATGCTGGAATTCAAGGCAATTCCAGCGAGGTCATAATGACAATGCCGACGGAGGGAATAGGCATCTGGATTGGCACATTCCCCTTAATTTCAATCGCTTATCAATCTAATCAGTCACATCCGCCCCGCCAGCCGCTCGACAATATGGCACGGTATGCCCCGGAATCGAACACCTTTGTGTGACGTGTGTGTGACAAGTTGGGGGCTAGGTCGCCCTGTGTCAATTTAAAAACAGGAACTGGCGACCGATAGGCACATCTCGCTCTTGACGACCCGTTTCCCTATATTCTCCGCCTGCCTCTTGCCATCACGGCATGTGGGAAAACAACAGGCTGGTTTGGTGTTCCGTCGATTTGATCTCTTGCATGGACCTCATAGGTATCTATGTTCGGCGGCAGTACCACCCCTTCTTGTGCAGACCGTATATAAATGTGCCTACCCTTTCCTTGGCTTCGATCAAACCAATTTGGGTCATCAAAGGTGCCCCCGCATATTCCAAGTATCTCAGGTACCCTTTCAAAATCCAGGAACAACGTCGTGCCGCAGGTGCCGCAAAAATTCAGTGTGACCCGCTTGTGGCTTCCATCTGATTGATGATTGTAGGTTTGCGGTTTTGCTCCTGAAAACAAAACATCATCCTTTCTGAAAATTGGCTCAACCAGAAATGCCGTTCCCGTAAATCGTTGGCAAAAAGTGCAATGACATATTGTGACCCGCAGCGGTTCTGCGGCGGTCTTGTATCGGACGGCACCGCACAAGCAGCCACCCTCGTGGACAGTCTCCATTTCAATTGCTCCATTGAAATAACGGCTCGAAAACCAGACAGTCTCCCTATAGCCTCGGTGTTGGCAGCGCCTCTATACAACCGCCATTTCCCACGAGGAGCCAGCCATCAGGCGGGAATAGCCCACCACGTCCGCACACAGGATCGCGATCAATTTACGTTGGGTGCCCTTCTTGCCCTTGCTGGACTTGGATGCCACGGCGAAGCCCCTCCCATTCACCACTAAATGCGTGAAGGACTCAACCTAGCACATTGAGGTTGGTGGACAATGGGGGAGATGGGGAAGATGGGGCGCGGCCATCACGCCCCGATCCGGCAGTCCGGCCAGGCGCCCCCCGCCTACTCATACCTGAGGTTCTCGACGGGGTCCACGCGGGCGGCGCGGGTGGCGGGGTAGAGTGTGACCAGCATGCAGATGGCGAAGGAGCTGGCGGTGATGATGAGCAGGTCCACCCAGTTCACCAGCACCGGCAGGCGCGAGGAGAGGGGAAACACGCCTTCGGGGAAGCGGATCAGGTCGAAGGTGGCCAGGACCCAGCAGATGGCCAGCCCCAGCCCCAGGCCGCCGCAGGTTCCGAGGGTGCCGATCCAGATGCCCTGCATGAAGAAAATGCGGCGCACCATGCTGTCCCGCGCGCCGAGGGTTTTCAGGATGGCGATGGCCTTGCGCTTTTCCAGCACCAGCATGATCAGGGAGGAGATGATGTTGAAAAATGAAACCACGATGATCAGGGCCAGGATCAGGAACAGCCCCAGCTTTTCCAGCCGCATCACCTGAAAGATGTTCTTGTGCTCCTCCGTCCAGGGCAGCACCCGGTAGCCCGGCAGGATCGCGCGCAGTCCGGCCACGTCCATCCGTTGGGCATCGGCCATGCGGACGGCCAGCCCGTCCAGGCTGCCGCCCATGCGGAACAGGCGCTGGGCCACCCGGTAATCCGCAAAGGCCAGGATGTCGTCCGTGCCGCTAAGGCCCGTGTCGAAGGTGCCCACCAGGCGGAACTGCTTCATGAGGGGCACGGGGCCGATGGGCGTCATGCGCTGCACGGTGGAGATCAGGCGCACCTGATCCCCCACCAGCAGCCCCAGGGAGCGGGCCAGGGACCCACCGAGCACAATGCCCGCACGCTGTCCCGCCGGCGGGGGATAGGCCAGCGCGGCCAGCACCGCGGCGGGCGTCTGCTCCCGCGCAAGCTCCCCGTCTTCCCGCAACAGCACCGCGCCGCGCAGGAATCTGGCCAGCTCGGTGATGCCGCCCTCGCGGGCCGGGTCGATGCCGCGCAGGATGACCGCCCGGAACTCCTCCCCCGCCGCGATAAATGCCTGCCGGGCCAGGTAGGGCCCCGTGGCCCGCAGGTCGGGGTATTGCGCCAGCCGGGCGTCTAGGGCCTCCCGCGCCTCGGCGCTCAAGTTGCCTTCCAGGGGCAGTATGCGCAGATGGGGTGTGGTGCCGCTCAGGGCGATGAACAGATTTTCGCGGAAGCCGTTCATGACGGAAATGGTGACGATGAGTGCCGTCACCCCCAGCATCACCCCCACCATGGAAATCCAGGTGACGACCGAAACCGTGTGGTCCCGGCGCTTGGCCCGCAGGAGCCGCAAACCTATCAGGGATTCGATGCGCAATGGCCTGTCTCGCCGGTGGAAGGGATGCCTGTGCCGGCCGCGGCGGCGCGGCCAGCAAAATTCTACCACCGGGCCGGGGAAACACAAGCCGTCCGCGCGGGGGGCTTCCTTGGCAATGCCGGGCCTGTGCTGTAAGCTGGCTGCTGGCCTGGCAGGGCACGGGAAAGCCTGAGGCTGCGCGGGGCCAATCCCGGCCCGGCGGCACGGGTGATTCCGCCGGGCATGCACGGGCCACGCCGCCTGCGCAGCAGCACCGCAACACAAATCCGCAGCACGGGAGCAAGCGGCGCCTCATGAATCTGATCGGCCATTACGCCTGCGCGCTGCCTCACGGCCCCGCATTCCGGCTGGGCTCCGTTTTGCCGGACCTGCTGGGGCTGTTCAGCAGAAAACCCCGCGCCACCACCTTCGCGAAGTTTTGGGAAGGCCGTGCCGGCGCACCCGCGGGCATGGAGGAATTGCTGGCGGGCATCCGCTTTCATCATCATGTGGACGCCCACTTTCATGGCGCGCCCCTGTTCCGGGAGCATGCCACCGGTCTGCGCTTGCGCCTGCAGGAGGCACAAGGAGGGCCGGGGCTGAAGCGCTTTTTTGCCGCCCATGTGCTGATCGAGTTGTACTACGATCATCTGCTGCTGGGGGATAATCCCGATCTGTCCCCTGGCTTCTACGCCCTGCTGGATGGACGCGAGGGGGAACTGCTCGGCACATTCGTGACCAGTCATCCGGATGTAGATGGGTCGGCGTTCAAAGCCTTTATGGCCCGCATCCTGGAAGGGGGCCTCATAGAGGGTTACCGCAGTATGGAAGGTGTACTGTGGCGCTTGAACCGCGTGCTGCTGCGTCTTGGGCAACGGGAAATGACCGAACCGGAACAGGATGCCGCCGTATCATATCTGGAGGAGCACGGCACCGCGCTGGGCAAGGGCCTGAGCCGCTTCGTGGCCGCCATGCAAAACGGACAGGCCGGCGCGGATTCGCATAATTCCCCCGGCGGGGCTATGATGGGCCGATCGGCGGAGCCGGCGGAGGAAGGCGCCCCAGCGGTTCAGACTTCACAGTCCCGATGAACACCAGCCGGGCAGTAGCGGCGGCGGACAGCAGGATTCCGCGCCAACGGCCAACTTTGATTTTGAATTGCACATGAGCTCCGAGAACACGCGTCCACGAACCCTGGAAGAACTGAAGGCCTCAGGCTACCGGCCCCAGACCATCCGCGACGAACTGCGCAGGAACCTCAAGAACAGGATCGCCGGGGGAGAAGTGTTCTTTCCCGGCATCATCGGTTATGGGCACACCGTCGTGCCGAAGATCGAAAACGCCCTGCTGGCGGGGCATGACATGATCTTCCTCGGGGAACGCGGCCAAGGCAAGACCCGCATTATCCGCTCCCTGGTGGAACTCTTCGACGAGTACCTGCCCATCATCAAGGGCAGCGAGGTACACGACAACCCCTTCGCCCCCATCAGCCGCTACGGCAAGGACATACTGGCCGAGCATGGGGATGCGGCGGAAATCGAGTGGGTGCACCGCTCGCGGCGCTACGCGGAAAAACTGGCCACGCCGGACACCAACGCGGCGGAGCTGATCGGCGAGATCGATCCCATCAAAGTGGCCGAGGGCCGCTACCTGAGCGACGAGTTGACCATTCATTACGGGCTCATTCCCCGCGCCAACCGGGGCATCTTCGCCATCAACGAACTGCCGGACCTGGCGGAGAAGGTGCAAGTGAGCCTGTTCAATATCCTGGAAGAGCGGGACATCCAGATCAAGGGCTACACGATCCGCCTGCCCCTGGACATCGTCGTGGTGGCCACGGCCAATCCGGAGGATTACACCAGCCGCGGGCGCATCATCACGCCCCTCAAGGACCGCTATTCGGCCCATATCCGCACCCACTATCCTCTT
>JAPUIH010000142.1 GCA_027297205.1 SAR324 cluster bacterium
TGGGCGGTCTTCCGCAGGGTCTCTTCCGGCGGCAGCACCGAGTAGTGGTGGATATAGTGCCGCGGGTCGGCGCGAGGGCTCTCCCGGAGAATCCGCTCCATTACGTTCACGCACATCTGAATCGCGGCGTCGCCGATGCAATGGATCCCCAACTGCCAGCCCAAATCGTGCCCCCGCTTGGCGACCTGATAGAACGACTCCTCGGGAATCCGAATGCCCGCCTGGTAATCGGGCGAAGGATACGGTGGCAGGATCCACGACGTTGGGCCGCTGAAGGCGCCATCGATACTCATCTTGATCGCCCCGATCTTCAACCGGTCGTTGCCAAACCCGGTGCGGAAGGGCATCGCCTCGAGTTCCCGGATCGTGCTCTCGGCGCCCGTCTTGAGGTTTTCAAAGCGGTCATAGCCGGGCCAGAGGCGCGCTTGAACCGTCAGCCGCGGCAGCTTCTCTCCCCAGAGGGCATAGGTTTCTTGTATCAAACGCCATTGGTCCGGGCGCGACAACTCAACCCCGGCGGCGTTCACGCTGGTGATCCCTACTGCGAGGAGGCCTTCCAGAAACCGCCGCAGCCCGGCCTTCGCGGTCTCCGGGTCGGGGCGTGGCACCGGAGGCATGACACGCGTAATCAGCTTCCGCACGGGAAACTCGCGCAGTTTCCCGGTCAGTTCGCCCTTGGCGTCGCGGTCGATCACCCCACCCGGTGCCTTGGTGTCCTTGGTGATCTTAGCCTTTTCCAGGGCCAAAGAGTTCACCATCATCAGGTGCGCCCCGCGCGTCAGCATCACCGGGTGATCCGGCGCGGCTTTGTCAAGGTCCCACCGCGTGGGCGCCTTCTTCTCCGGGAAGGGATGCGGAATACCGGTCGTATAGGCTAGCTCCGCCCGGATCCATTCCCCTTTGGGCAACTCCGCAGTCTTCCGCCGAATCCCCGCCAGCACCTCGTCCAGCGACGTGGCTTCCCAGAGGTCCAACGCATGGGGGTCAGGTGCCGAACCCATCTCATTATTTATGTGCACATGATTGTCGTAGAACCCGGGCAGCACAGTCCTGCCTTGCAGGTCCACCAGCCGGGTATCTTCGGAAGCCAGAGCCCGCACATCCTCGTCTGAGCCGAGGGCCACAATCCTACCCGCGCTGACCGCCACGGCCTGGACCATCTCAAACTTTGCGTTGACGGTCGCAATCTTGCCGTTGTAGTAAACCACGTCCGGCGCCAGAGAGTTGGAAACTGCCTGGAAGGCTGTAGCACCGAGGGCCGCGAACACGGCAAAAATTATAAACATCCTTTTTACGTTACTCATAGACTCCTCCTTATTGAAATCCGGGTCGGCACACCACGATCTTGCCACCCTGGAAGACCATCGCTTAAAGCTCTGCCTCCGTGATTTCCAACAAACACAACCTTTCAGCATGAGAACCACGAAGAGAAAGTTACCACCGAGCGGCCGGTCCATCAAGCTCTACCTGAGCTCCCACCGGTTGCATTCCCCATTTTCTGGCCAGCGAAGGAACCATGTGCACAACTTTGCCGCCCACCATGGTCATCAACACCCACATCTTAGGGATGTCATCCACCGGAACCGTCGCGCCTGGAAATAACGGGATTGCAGCAATATGGTCGGGGTGGCCGTGGGTGAGCAGGACCGCTTTCACCGCATCGGAGCCAAGCTGGCGGCGCGATAACTCGGCCAGAATAGCCTCGCCGGACGCGTCGTTGCCGGCATCGATCAGCGCCACTTCGCCCTTTCCGATGGGCACGACAGCGACGCTCACGATGCCATCCTTCACGATGTGGATGCCGTTGATCTCAAAGTCTTTGGGGATTGCCTGCCGCCCCATGAAGGTAACGGCGAAAAGGACGGCAACTGCCAGGACGAGCAGCCCGATTGCAACGCCTGCGATCTTGAAGATGCACTTCATTAGGGATTTTGAGCGGAAATTCCCGTTTCCCCTCTGCTCTGCACCGAAAGATACGCCGGAAGCCCCATCGCGTCAAGCCCAAATTTGGGATTATAGCCGCAAAGTGAGAAGTTCCTATTGTGCCAAGTAGAAAGTTCCTAAAGCCATCCGGCAGACTGGCCGGATGAACCAACAGGAACTGCTACAGATGAGCCAGAAGGAACGAGATCGGTTGAAGGCATTGCAGGAAGCGAACCACAGACACATTACCCAGAAAGAGGCCGCAGAGCAGATGGGAGTCACAGAGCGGTGGGGGCGGAAGCTATTGGCCCGGATGCGAAAGGAGGGAGACCGGGCCGTGATCCACCGGCTGCGAGGGCGGTCGTCGAACCGCAAGATTGCCGAGCGGGTGCGGGAGAAAGCCGTAGGGGTGGTGAGGAAGGAGTATCGGGATTTCGGCCCCACGCTGGCCAGCGAGTATCTGGCGGAGCGGCACGGGATTCAGGTGAGCCGGGAGACGCTGCGGGGATGGATGATCGGGGCGCAGTTGTGGAAGCCCCGGCGAGCGCGCCTCGAGCGGGTGCACATGTGGCGGCCCCGGCGCGCCCAAGGCGGAGAGCTGGTGCAGTGGGACACCAGCGAGCATGACTGGCTGGAAGGGCGCGGGGAGAAGTTGTATCTGACCGCCATGATCGACGACGCCACCAGCCGGGCCCGGGCGCGGTTTGTGCGCCACGATTCCACGCCGGAGAACCTGCGGTTGCTGCGGCTCTACCTGAAGCGTTGGGGGCGGCCGCAGGCTTTCTATACCGACAAAGCCAGCCTGTTTCGGACGCCGCGGCCCCCCGAGCCGGAAGAGCAACTCGAAGGGCAGCGGCCTCGGACGCAAATTGGGCGGGCGCTGCAGGAGTTGGGGATCGAGTGGATCCCGGCCCATCCCCCGCAAGCCAAAGGGCGCATCGAGCGGTTCTTCGGGGTCGCCCAGGACCGCTTGGTGGCGGAGCTTCGCAGTCCAGGCATCGTGGAGATGGAGGAGGCGAACAAGTACCTCGAGACGCGGTGGCTGGCGGATTTCAACCGCCGCTTTGGCCGAGCTCCTCGCAAACAGGAGTCCGCCTATCGGAGGATTGGGAGGCTGGA
>JAPUIH010000143.1 GCA_027297205.1 SAR324 cluster bacterium
TGTTTACCCGCTACCTGGGGCTGATATTCACGGTGCAGTTCGTGGTGGCCAGCTACGCGGTTGCCGTCACCGTGGGCAAGGGCTTGGCGGGCGCCCGGCTGGAAATCATGCTGGTTGTCATATTTTTCGTGCTGGCCACCAATGGCGGGGGCGCGCTCAATCTGGGTACTTTGCTGAGAAAAGGAGCTTGAGCCGCCCTCGATGAGGCGCCTGACCTCCGCGACGCTCTCTCCCGGCGGTTAAACCTTGCCGCGCGCCAGCACCCCCGCGGCCTGCTCGAAAATGCGCACGATGCTGCTGTGGTCTTCCTTCCCGTGGCCCTCATCCACCAGGCGCTGGTAAAGGGAGCGCACCAGCTCGGTGCAGGGCAGGGACATGCCCAGTGCGTCCATGGCCTGGGAAATGTAGTTGAGATCCTTCAGTTGCACCGCCGCCGTACCGCCAGGCGCAAAATCTCCCGCCAGCATCTTGCTTGCCCGATACTCGAAGATGGCGCTGTTTGCCATGCCGCCGGAGAGGGCGCTGGCAAGCTTGTTCAGGTCCAAGCCGGCCTTTGCGCCGAACACAAGCGCCTCGCTCATGGCCACGAGATGAAGCGGCACCATGATCTGGTTGGCCAGCTTGGCATAACCGCCCGCCCCTACCTGGCCGCCCATGTGGGTGATGCGCCGTCCCAGCACTTCCAGGATGGGCAGGCAGCGCTGGAAAACCTCCGGCTTACCTCCGAGCATGATGGACAGCTTGCCCTCCGCGGCGCCCACGTCGCCTCCGCTTACGGGCGCATCGAGCATCTCCACTCCTTTTTCCGCGCATAGCCGGGCCAGCCGGATCGAGACGGGCGGGCTATTGGTGGTCATATCCACAAATACCTTGCCTGGTTCCATGGCCTGCAGCAGCCCGCCGGGGCCCGTGACCACCTGCTCCACCACCTGCGCATCGGCCAGGCAGGCCAGCACCACCTGCGCCCGCATGGCCACTTGCGCCACGGAGTCCGCCACTTGGGCCCCCGCGTCCGCCAGCGCCTCGGCCTTGTGCCGCGAGCGGTTGTAGACAACCACGGGGTAGCCCGCCTTCAATAGATTGCGGGCCATGGGCGCGCCCATCGTTCCCATGCCCAGGAATCCCAAGATTTCCTTCATCACTTGCCCTCCCTGATTATTGCGCCGCCGGAGCGCCGTGGTTCCTGCATCAGCGCCGGATTGCCCGGGTGCGGGAAGGTGTTGTAGCGCCAGGTTTCGCCGGGCAAAATCGGCCTCCGGCGCACCGTAGCCGCGCGAAGCGCGCCAGGGCCAAAAATCATCCCTGGAAATTTGCGCCGATTTCGCGGACACTCGACCAAATCCTCGCGCCGCGGCGGCGCGGGCGCAACGAATGACAAGGTGGCCAATGGGGAATGATCCCTTCCAACTGTTCTGCTTGTATTATCTGGGATTGACCCCGGAAGGCGAGTACAGGTTTACCAACGGAAACAAGACCGCCGCCTATCTCAACTGGACGGTGGCGGAATTGATGAAGAACCTGCGCGGCCACGGTCTCCATCCCGATACGGTGCTCAATACCGACTTTCCCCTGGCCCGGCATCAGGTGGATTTGCAGATCGCCGCGGAAAAGGAGCACGGGGATCAGTTGAAGACAATGGCGGAACAGATATACAAGAGTTTCCGCAATACGAGCAAGCGCCGCGACTGGCTCGCTGAAATCTCACAGGAAAAGCAGGAAGACAACAAAAGGGGAAGCAGTTGAAGGCTCCCGCCGCGGGGCAATCCCCGGCGATTCTGCCCGTCTTGATCTTAGCGCAACTGCTGGGAGTCTCCCTGTGGTTTGTCAGCAACGCCGTTTTACCCTCATTAATCGCCGATTGGGCCCTTGATCCTTCCGACGGCGGGCTGCTGGTCTCCGCCGTGCAGGTGGGTTTCATCACGGGCACCCTGCTCTTTGCGCTTACCAATCTGGCCGATATATTCCGTCCCAGCCGGGTATTCTTATGCTCTGCGCTGCTGGGGGCCGGAGTGAACCTGCTATTCGCCTACTCCGCCACCGGGCTTGGCGAGGCACTGGCCTACCGCTTCATCACCGGACTGGCCATGGCCGGGGTCTATCCGGTGGGCATGAAGATCATCGTCAGTTACTTCCCACATAGCCTGGGCAATGCCCTGGGCTGGCTGCTGGGGGCCTTTGCCATGGGCTCCGCCCTGCCTTTTCTGATGGTGCATCTGGGTGCGGATTATCATTGGCAGACCGTCATCGCGGCGGCCTCGCTGCTTTCCGCCTGTTCCGGGTTGCTGGTGATCATGATTGGCGACGGACCCCATCTGCAACCGGCCCTGCGGCTGGAAATGCGGATGATGTTTCAGGTATTTCGCATTCCGGCCTACCGCGCGTCGGCCTTGGGATACTTCGGCCATTCCTGGGAAATCTTCGCCCTGTGGGTGCTCAGTCCCCTGCTGGTGGGACAGGCCCTGAGCCGGAGTGGCTGGGAGGCGGGGCGCTGGGCCAGCCTGGGCGCCTTTGCGGTGATCGGAATCGCCGCCGCCGGCAGCATCGCGGGCGGACTGCTGAGCCGCCGCATTGGCAGCTACAAGGTGGCGGTGGTATCCCTGGCGGTCTCGGGCGCCTTCTGCCTGGTATTGCCGCTGATGGCCCTGCTGCCCTTCGCCGTCTATCTGCCCCTGCTGGTGCTCTGGAGCAGCTTCGCCCTCGCCGACTCCGCGCAGTATTCGGCCATCTCCTCCCGGGCCTGCCCGCCCGCCTACGTGGGCACGGGCCTGACCATTCAAAACAGTATCGGATTCGCCATCACGGTCATGTCCATCGAGGTTACCTACCGCGCCTGGGAATATATGGGGCCTTACGTGGGCTGGCTGATGGCACCGGG
>JAPUIH010000144.1 GCA_027297205.1 SAR324 cluster bacterium
CGCGGTCCACGGCGCGTTATGCACTTCCGCTTCCCGCCGCTCTGATTCCGCCGCACCAACCTGGTTTTTCCCGCACCACGCGGAACGTGCCACCGCGCCCGGCCGCGAGGCCGTCACGGACCCAGGGGAAGGCTTCCGGGCGGACGGACCTGCGCCCGGTGGGGCGCCCAGCGTCCGTGCCGCCCCTGCGCCAGCTTCCCCCGGAGGATATTGCGGCCCTTGCCCCCTATCTGCGGGGCTGGGCCTCATGGTATGGCCCCGCCTTTCATGGCAAGAAAACCGCCAGCGGCGAAGTATACAATCAGTATGGCCTCAGCGCGGCCCATCCCGTGCTGCCCATGGGCACGCGTATTCTGGTGGAGAATCTGGAGAACGGAAAGCGCGTCCAACTGCGGGTCAACGACCGCGGTCCTTTCGTGAAGGGGCGGGTGGTGGATATTACCCGCAGCGCCGCGGTGCGCCTGGGCATGGTCAAGAAAGGCACCGCGCCGGTGCGCATTTCCGTCGTACGCTGGCCCTTCGGCATGGACCCGGCCCAGGGTTTGAAGGCCTACCGGCAGTATATCGTGCAAGTGGCCGCCTATCCCGATCCCCGCAAGGCCGAATCCCAACGGCGGCAACTGGACAGCCGCTTCGGCGAATTTCCCTTCCGTGTCCAACGCGCGCCCAAGGGATTGTTTGCCATTTACACCGGTCCCTTCGAAAATGAGTCTGCGGCCCGCCAGGTGGCCTCCGTCCTGCGCAAGAGCGGTATACCCGGTCTGGTGCGTGCCTACCGCAAGTAGCCGATGCGGCACGGCCATGTCCCGGCGCTCCCTTGTTCCCGCGCGGCCATGTCCAAATCCCAGGAGACCCAATGCTAAAAGCAGCCAACGTGGATGTGCGCATGGATAACGGGGTGGCCACACTGACCATCTCCGACGAAAAGCGTATGAATCTGATGAATACACCCACCATGGAGCGCCTGCTCGCGGCGGGGGAAACCCTCAGGGCCGATCCGGATTTGCGGCTGGTGGTGCTCACAGGAGGCGGAAACAAGGCCTTTATCGGCGGCGCGGACATCAACGAGTTGGCCGGACTGGACGCCTATAAGGGGCGGGCCTTCATCACCCTCGTGCATCAGGTTTGTCACCTCTTCCGCAGCCTGCCCGTGCCCAGCATCGCGCGTATCAACGGCTTCTGCCTGGGAGCGGGCATGGAGGTGGCGGCAAGCTGCGACCTGCGCATCGGCGCCCTGGAAAGCCGCTACGGCATGCCCGAAGTGCAGTTGGGGCTGCCCTCCGTGGTGGAAGCGGTGATGCTGCCCACCCTGATCGGCTGGGGCCGCACGCGTGAAATCCTCTATACCGGTGATGTGTTCGATGCCCAGTGGGCCGGCCAGATCGGCTTTCTGGAAAGAACCGCTCCCCTGGCAGAATTGGACGAGGCCATGCGGCCCTGGATCGAGTCCATCCTGGCGGCGGAGCCGGGCGCCGTGCGCATACAGAAGCGGCTTATCGAAAGCTGGCTGGATACCGGTGTGGCCGCGGGAGTGCAGGAAAGCATCGACGCCTTCAGCCAGGCCCTGCGCTCCCCCGCCCCTGGGGAGCGGCTGCAAGCCTTTCTCGACCGCCCGCGGGGAAATTGAGCTTAAAGCTCGAAATTTCCTGGAGCGGGCTTCGCGGGTGCCAATAGGCTAATATTACACGTATTTACCCGGCCGATTGCAAGGCGCTTGACAATTCGCCGCCAGATCGCTAGTTTTTACGATAGTCTTTGACGCTTTCTCATGGCGGCGAAGCACTCAAAACTACAGAAGAACTACCGATCTGATATGATGCGGCCGGAAACGAAACAGAAAGTCATCCCGATTTTCCCTCAGTTGCGCCTAAAACTGAGGCGTTGCCGGTTTTCTTCTGTTAAACCAATAAAATAACTTAGCCAAACCGGTCAGGGATTCCTTGCACCGGTAGGATTCGGGAACGGCGGCGCGCAGGCGCGGTTTTCCCGGATAAACGGACCGGCCCTCAGGGGGCCCAGGGTGTGAGAGCGTATCAACAAAGGAATATTAAGAGTGCGTAACGGCGTTATCCTAAAATCCAGATCGATTGCATGTGGCCTGGCGGCTTTGTCTGCTCTTCGTGGCGGAGCCGGAGCAATAATTGGTCCTGGCATGTCCGGCGTGGCGCGGTCCCAGGAGTTGAACCAATGACCCATTCCCCCCCTGGATTTCCGAAGAAGCAGGGCTTGTACGACCCCGCGCTGGAAAAAGACGCCTGCGGGGTCGGGTTCGTCGTCAATATCAAGGGGCGGAAATCCCACGAAATCGTCGAGCAGGGTCTGGAGGCATTGGTCAATCTGACCCACCGGGGCGCCACGGGCGCGGACCCGGACGTGGGAGACGGCGCCGGCATACTGCTGCAATTGCCGGACGCATTTTTTCGCGAAGTTTGCGGCTCCCTGGGTTTCGACTTGCCCGAGGCGCCGGGGTACGGCGTGGGGATGATGTTCCTTCCCTCCGATGAGGCCCAGCGCGCCGTGTGCGAGTCGATCATCAATGACAGGATTGTCCAGGAAGGACAGAAGTTGCTGGGCTGGCGCACCGTGCCGGTGCAGTCCGCCTCGCTGGGTAAGATTTCACGGGAGTGGATGCCCTATATCCGCCAGGTGTTTGTGGCGGCGGGTGCGGAGGCCCTGGATCAGGCGGCGCTGGACCGCAAGCTGTACGTGATCCGGCGCCTGATCGAAAAGGCGGTGATGGAGGCGGGGGTGGAAGATTTCTCCGTCCCCAGCTTTTCCTCGCGCACCATTGTTTACAAGGGCATGCTCACCGCCCGGCAACTGGAGAAGGTCTATCCGGACCTGCACCACAAGGCGCTGGTCTCTGCGATCGCGTTGATTCACGCGCGCTACAGCACCAACACTTTCCCCAGTTGGCACCTGGCCCATCCCTACCGCGTGCTGGCCCACAATGGGGAAATCAATACCCTGCGTGGCAATATTAATTGGATGCGCGCCCGGGAAAAGACCATGAAATCCTCTCTGTTCGGCGAGGACCTGCACAAGTTGTTCCCGATCATCAAGCCGACCCTGAGCGATTCGGCAATCTTCGATCAGGCGCTGGAATTCCTGTTGCAAACCGGCCGTTCCCTGCCTCACGCCATGATGATGATGAATCCGGAAGCCTGGGACGGCAATCCGCACATGGATGAGGATCGGCGCGCCTTCTTCCAATACCATGCCACATTGATGGAGCCCTGGGATGGGCCGGCCGCCATGGCGTTTTCCGACGGCACATTGGTGGGCGCCACCCTGGATCGCAACGGGTTGCGGCCCGCGCGCATCATAGTCACCAAGGACGACCGGGTAATCATGGCCTCTGAGGTGGGTGTACTGCCCGTTGCGCCGGAAAACGTAGCTTACAAGATGCGGCTGCGGCCCGGCCGCATATTCGTCGTGGACACCAGTGAAGGGCGGGTCATCGACGATGCGGAGGTGAAGCAGCGCATGGTCTCCCAGCATCCCTATCGGGAATGGGTGGCCCAGAACAAGATCGAACTGGACGACCTGGCGGAGCCGCCCCACGTCCATCAGCCGGATCGGGAAACCGTGCTGCGGCGGCAGCAGATTTTCGGTTACACCAAGGAAGACATGCGCATCATCCTGCCGCCCATGGCGGAGACAGGCGCGGAGCCGGTGGGCTCCATGGGTGTGGATGCGCCAATTGCCGTGCTTTCCGACAAAGCCAATCTGCTCTTCAGTTACTTCAAGCAGAACTTCGCCCAGGTCACCAATCCGGCCATTGACCCCATCCGGGAGGAGCTGGTGATGTCCCTGGTGACTTTCCTGGGAAGGGAGGGCGAACTGCTGGACGAAAAGCCGGTGAACGCCCATGTGCTCTGTCTGCCCCATCCCATCCTGACCAACTACGAGCTTGAGAAGCTGCGCCATGTCACCGTGGGGGATTTCCGGGCCAAAACCCTGCCCATGCTGTTTCCGGTGCGGGATGGAGCGGGGGCCATGGAAGGAGCCCTGGAGGCGCTTAATACCGAGGTGGATCAGGCCGTGCGAGCGGGCTACAGCCTGATCATCCTCACAGACCGCGGCGTGGATCATGACCACGCGCCCATTCCCAGCCTGCTGGCCACCGCCTCGGTGCACTACCACCTCATTCGCGAGGGCACGCGCAATTCCATGGGATTGATCGTGGAGACCGGGGAAGCGCGGGAGGTGCATCACTTTGCCCTGCTGGCCGGCTACGGCGCCACGGCGGTCAACCCCTACCTGGCTTTCGAAACGCAGGTGGGGGAAAACACCCAGTTCCGCGACCACTTCCAGGGAGAAGTTCCGCATCCGGTGAAAAACTACATCCAGGCCATCAACAAGGGCCTGCTCAAGGTGATGTCCAAGATGGGCATTTCCACCCTGCAGAGTTATCACGGCGCGCAGATTTTCGAGGCCCTGGGATTGAACAAGGAGGTGATTGAGCGCTACTTTACCGGCACCCACTCGCGCATCGGGGGTATCGGGCTGGAGGGGATCGCCTCGGAGACCCTGAAGCGCCACGCCAGCGCCTATCCGGAAGGCGAAGAGAAAAATCCCTTCCTGGATGTGGGCGGACTGTACCAATACCGCCGCGATGGGGAGCATCATCTGCTCACGCCGGAGGCCATCTTCGCCCTGCAAGCCGCGGTGCGCATCGACAGCGAAGAGGACTACTACCGTTGGGCGGATACGCAGAACGTGCAAAGCAAACGGCTGGGCACCCTGCGCGGGTTGTTCGATTTCAAGAAAAATCCGATCCCCCTGGAAGAGGTGGAACCGGCGTCCGCGATCATGAGCCGCTTCTGCACCGGCGCCATGTCCCTGGGCTCCATCAGCCGCGAGGCCCACGAGACCCTGGCCATCGCCATGAACCGCATCGGCGGCAGGAGCAACACCGGCGAGGGCGGGGAAGACCCGGTGCGTTTCACCCCTGACGAAAACGGGGACATGCGCAACAGCGCCATCAAACAGGTGGCCTCGGGGCGCTTCGGTGTAAACAGCCATTACCTGGTGAACGCCCGGGAATTGCAGATTAAGATCGCCCAGGGCGCCAAGCCGGGTGAGGGCGGGCAACTGCCGGGCTATAAGGTGGACAAGTACATCGGCGGCATCCGCTTTACCACGCCGGGCGTGGGGCTGATTTCCCCTGCGCCGCACCACGACATCTATTCCATCGAGGACATCAAGCAGCTGATCTTCGATCTCAAGAACGCCAACCCGGACGCCCAGATCTCGGTGAAGCTGGTTTCCGAAACCGGCGTGGGCACGGTGGCCGCGGGCGTGGCCAAAGCCAAGTCGGACCTGGTGCTGATCAGCGGCCACGACGGCGGCACCGGCGCCTCGCCCCAGAGTTCCATCGTACATGCGGGGACGCCCTGGGAGATCGGCCTGGCCGAGACCCAGCAGACCCTGGTGCTGAACAATCTGCGCGGGCGCATCCGCGTGCAGACGGACGGCAAGCTGCACACCGGGCGCGACGTGGTGGTGGCCGCGCTGCTGGGCGCGGAGGAGTTCGGCTTTTCCACCGCACCCCTGGTGGCGATCGGCTGTATCATGATGCGGGTCTGCCACCTCAATACCTGCCCGGTGGGTATCGCCACCCAGGATCCACGCCTGCGGGAGAAATTCGATGGATTGCCCGAGCACATCACCCGCTACTTCGTATTCGTGGCCGAGGAAGCCCGCCGCCTGATGGCGGAATTGGGTTTCCGCACCATGGCGGAAATGGTGGGCCGGGTGGACCGGCTGGAAGTGCGCGAGGCGGTGGAGCACTGGAAGGCCAAAGGGCTGGATTTCAGCGAGTTGCTCTACCGGCCGCTGCCTGATTCTTCCGTCCCGCGCCACTGCGTGGAGGAGCAGGACCACGGAATCGCCGACGTGCTGGATCACAAGCTGATCGAACTGAGCCGCGAGGCACTGGAGGAGGCCAAGCCGGTGTCCCTGGAACTGCCCATCAGCAATGCGAATCTGACCACGGGCACCATGCTCGGCAGCCAGGTCTCCAAGCGCTACGGCGGCGAGGGCCTGCCCGACAACACCATCCAAATCCGCTTCAACGGCTCGGCGGGGCAAAGCTTCGGCGCCTTCCTGCCGCGGGGCATCTCCCTCACCCTGTACGGCGACGCCAACGACTATATCGGCAAGGGCCTGAGCGGAGGCCGTATCGTGGTGTGCGTGCCCGCAGGCTCCACCTTTGTGCCCGAGGAAAACATCATTATCGGCAATGTCGCACTCTATGGCGCCACGGCCGGCGAAGCCTACTTCAACGGTGTAGCCGGTGAACGCTTCTGCGTGCGTAACAGCGGCGCCCACACCGTGGTGGAAGGCGTGGGTGACCACGGTTGCGAATACATGACAGGCGGTCGGGTGGTTGTGCTGGGCGAGACAGGGCTCAACTTCGCCGCGGGGATGTCTGGCGGAATCGCCTACGTGCTGGACGAGGACGGCAGCTTCGCCTCGCGCTGCAACAAGAGCATGGTGGACCTGGAGGCGCTCGAGGAAGAAGACCTGGAGTTGGTGCAGCGGCTGATTACGCGGCACGTGCAATACACCGCCAGCCCCAAGGGCCGGCGCGTGCTGGACGCCTGGGAAGAAATTGTGGACAAGCTGGTCAAGATCATGCCCGTGGATTACAAGCGCATTCTGGAAGCGGAAAAGGAAGAACAGCGAAAGGATATCGCTTGATGGGTAAGCCGACGGGATTTCTCGAGACTGCTCGGGCGCAAGGCATCCGCCGTCCGGTGCGGGAGCGGGTCAAGGACTTCAAAGAGTTCGACATTGCCTGGCCGGATGACCGGCTGCACGAGCAGGGCGCGCGCTGCATGGATTGCGGAGTGCCGACCTGTCATAGCGGTTGCCCCCTGGGCAACCTCATTCCCGACTGGAACGACCTGGTTTACCAGGGTGACTGGGAACGCGCCCTGGAGGAGTTGCACCGCACCAACAACTTCCCCGACGTGACGGGACGGGTCTGTCCCGCGCCCTGCGAGGATATCTGCATCCTGGGAATCAATGAAGATCCGGTGACCATCAAAAGCATCGAGAAGGCCATCATCGACCGTGGCTTCGCCGAGCAATTGGTCATCCCCCGCCCCGCCACGCATCAAACCTGGAAACGCGTGGCCGTGGTGGGTTCGGGGCCTGCCGGGCTGGCCGCGGCCCAACAGCTTGCGCGGGCCGGGCATATGGTGACCTTATTTGAAAAGTCCGACCGGCTGGGGGGTCTGCTCACCTATGGCATTCCCGATTTCAAGATGGAAATCGAAGTGGTGTCACGGCGCATCGAACAGATGAAGGAGGAAGGGGTCGTCTTCACCACGAATACCGAGGTGGGCAAGGATCTCAGCACCAATGAACTGCTGGCCACCTTCGATGCGGTGCTGCTGGCCGGAGGCGCTGAACAGGCCCGGGGGTTGGAAGAGAATATCGAGGGCCGTGATCTGGGCGGAATCCATTTTGCCATGGAATTCCTCACCCAGCAGAACCGGCGCAACTTCGGGGACAGCATTACCGGAGCGGAAGCCATCCTGGCCACCAACAAGCGGGTGGTGATCCTAGGTGGCGGGGATACCGGCTCGGACTGCCTGGGCACTTCTCACCGCCAGGAGGCCTTTCAGGTGCACTCCTTTGAACTGCTGCCCAAGCCGGAGCAGGTCAAAACCTCCAGCTCCCACGAGGAAGGGGGCGAGCGCCGCTGGAGCGTACTCACCAAAGGCTTCCGGGGCAAGGACGGCCAGGTCGCCGAACTGTACGGTGTGGAAGTGGAGTGGCTGCCGCCTGAAGAAAAGGGCGGGCGGCCCATTATGCGCGAGGTGCCGGACACGGAGTTCACCCAACCGGTGCAACTGGTGCTGTTGGCCATGGGCTTCACCGGGCCTGTGCGCACGGGCCTGATCGAGGAACTGGGTGTGGAGCTTAACGAGCACGGCGCCGTTCGGCGCGACGAGAACTACATGACCAACCGCCCCGGCGTGTTCACGGCGGGGGACATGACCCGCGGCGCTTCCCTGGTGGTGTGGGCCATTTGGGAAGGACGCGAAGCCGCCCGGTGCATTGACGCCTATCTCTCGGCCCGCAACGGCACCGAGGGGTAGCAGCCCGCCTCCACCCGTTTTCCACCGCGGCAAGACCGGCCGCTCCCCCAACAGATTGCTTGCCCACCTCTTTAACCCCAATTCGCGATGACCGCCGCGCTCCGCCAACAAGCCGTTGAATTTTACCGCGCGGGGCTGGCCCGCATCACACCGGAATACCTGCTGCGTGAGGCCCTTTCCCTCTCCGGGGATGCCCTGGCCCTGAATTTCCTGGAGGGCCTCCGGTCCCTCACCCTGCCGCCGCAAGGGCGTATCTTTCTGCTGGCCGTGGGCAAGGCCGCCGCGCCCATGGCCATGGAAGCCCACCGCCTGCTGGGCGGGCGCATTGCCGAGGGTCTGGTGGTGACCAAGGAAGGATTTTCCCTGCCTGGCCTGCCCTTTCCCGTACATGAATGCGCCCATCCCGTGCCCGACGAGCGGGGCATCGCGGCGGCGGCGGAAGTGGAGCGGATGATGGGGCGCATGGGCGAGACGGACCTGTTGCTGGTGCTTGTGTCAGGCGGGGCCTCGGCGCTGCTGCCCGCGCCTCTGGAGGGCATTTCCCTAACCGAAAAACAGACCCTGGCCAGCCTGATGCTGCGCACGGAAATGGACATCCATCAGATCAACCGCGTGCGCAAGGCCATATCGCGCTTTAAGGGCGGTGGCTTGGCCTCTCTGGCGGAACCGGCACGGGTGGTGGGGATGTATCTCTCCGATGTGCCGGGGGATGACCTGGCCAGCATCGGCTCCGGTCCTACCGTGCCGGAGCCGGTGGATGCACCCGCGGTGGTGGAACTGCTCAAGGAAAAGGGCATCTGGGAACGCACGCCCACCGCGGTGCGCGGGGTGCTGACTTCCGGTGCAGTGTCCAAATCCGTGCCGCGCGCTCCCCTCAACGGCTTGATTGGAGCCAACCGCCATCTGCTGCGGGCCATGGCCGAAGCGGCGCGCCCCGCCGGCTTCCACACCGTGGTGGAGGAAGCCCCCACCACCGGCCTCAACGAATCCGCCCTGCCCCTGCTGTTGGAGCGCTGGCGGGCCCTGGCCCTTGCACAACCTTCCGGTGCGCTCTGCCTGATCTCGGGTGGGGAGACCCTGGTAGAGGTGCGGGGGCAGGGCATGGGGGGGCGCTGCCAGGAGCTGGCGGCCATGATGATGCCCCGGCTTGCCGGAGAGGAGGTCTTTCTGGCCGCGGGTTCCGACGGCAACGACGGGCCCAACGACGCGGCGGGCGGTGTGGTGGACCAGGAAAGCTGGCGCCGGATGGAAGGCGAGGACATTCCCTACGAGGCTCTGCTGGCGGACAATGACAGCTACCACCTGCTGGAACGCTCCGGAAACTTGATCAAGGTGCCGCCCACCCGCAACAACGTGATGGATGTGCATATGTTCCTGCGAGCGGATTGAGACATCCGGCATGAGCTTGAATATCGGTATGGAAACCTGCGAATAGGGCGGTCCAGTGCGGCGAATGCGATGAGACAGGTCAAGGCGACCAGCCCCCAATTCAGCACCCACCCCGGGGTTCTCAGACTCATGCATGCCCTTCATGCACCGCGGCTGATTACGGAACATATTTCTGGAGGAGAGAAGGAATGAAGCGATCTCTTGCCATCGCCGCTTGGGCGCTCGTTTTGCTATTTCTCGCCGCCCCGGCGTGGGCCGGCTCCCCCACCGCGGCGGAGGCATTTAACAAGGGTGTTTCTTTCTATGATGCCGGAAGGTTTGAAGACGCCGCGAAATGGCTCCGATTGGCCGCGGAACAAGGCAATGCGGACGCGCAACACATCCTGGGGGTGATATATCAATCAGGACAAGGTGTCCCCCAGGATAATTTGGAAGCTGCGAAATGGTATCTAAAGGCCGCGGAACGAGGGCAAGTAATTGCGCAATTCAACCTGGGAGTAATGTATGACCAGGGGCTGGGCGTCCGCCGGGATTATTCGAAAGCTGCGAAATGGTTCCGAAAGGCCGCGGAGCAAGGTAATGCAGATGCGCAGTTCAACCTGGGGTTGATGAATAAATTAGGGCGAGGCGTCCCCGAGGATTATTCGGCGGCTGTGAGATGGTTCCAAAAGGCCGCGGAACAAGGGCAGGATAAGGCGCAACTCAACCTGGGGGTGATGTATGCAAATGGAGAAGGCATTCCCCGAGACTATGTGCAGGCTCACATGTGGTTCAACCTCGCCGCTCATAATGGGCTAGAGGTTGCAGGAAAGAACCGGGATTTTATCGCAACAGAAATGACTCCCCGGCAGATCGCTGAAGCCCAGCGGTTGGCCCGTGAATGGAAAGCAAAAAAGGTATCCGGCATTTCCCTGTTTGAGTTGTCAATCCAGCCCAATCTGACCTAAGAGGGGCGGATCACTCCCGCATTCCTGCCTTTTGCGCCAAAACGGTACCGAAAATGCGCAAAAAAGCGCGAATAAAGTGGCCTTTGGACCGGCATTCAGTTCTCAACTAATTGAAATAACGTATCTAATTGGCTTTGTTTCGGAAAAACGACCACTTTCCGGCGGATGCCGTCAGATGCGGCCACGGGGCCGTGGCTATACTTCCTCCCCAGCATAGCAAGGGCACGGCAGCGTGGAGAGGGCCAGCATCGGTCAATCGAGGACAGGGCGCGCCCTTGCATTTGACAGCGCGTTGGTGCTGGATAGGGGTGTCGCCACCGGACGTGTCCCGGTGCTGGTTTCATCAAATTTGGGCTTTCATGAAGATCGGACTGATCGCGGTAAACGTGGGTGGCCCGGAGGCTGCGGAAAATCTGGTCAACCTGGCCCGCAAGGCGGAGCAGGTGGGCCTGGAATCCCTGTGGACCTTCGAGCACGTGATCGTGCCCCTGGACTACCAGTCCCGCTACCCCTACCACCGCTCGGGCAAGTTTCCCGCCTCGCCGGAAACCAGCTTTATCGACCCCCTGATCGCCCTCTCCCATGTGGCCGGCGTAAGTAAATCCCTGCGTCTGGGCACGGGCATCAACATCGTTCCTCAGACCAATCCACTGCTGTTGGCCAAGCAGGCGGCAAGCCTGGACTACTTGTCCGGGGGGCGGTTAATGTTGGGCGTGGGCGCGGGCTGGCTGGCCGAGGAATTCCAGGCCATGGGCACACCCTTCGAGGGGCGGGGCTCCCGGTTTGACGATTACCTTGTGGCGATGAAAAAGGTCTGGTCGGGCGAAGTGGTGGAACACCAGAGCGAATATCTTCAGTGGAGCGGATTCAAAAGCTATCCCCTGCCTGCTCAGAAACCCCACATGCCGCTCATTATCGGGGGCACCAGCAGCCCGGCCCTGAAGCGCGTGGTGACCCATGGGGACGGCTGGATCAGTGTGGGCGAGCCGGAGGTGCTGCAAGACTGCCTCACGCGCCTCGCCAACTTTGCCGCGGATGCGGGACGGGACATGAGCGCCATAGAGATCACTTCCGTCTGGATTTACGTCAAGGAGGGTGCGGATTCCCTCAGCCGTTACGAGGACATGGGGGTTGCGCGCCTGCTCATACCGTGGCAGGCCCTGGGCGAGCCGGACCCCATCTCAGGGCTGGACAAGCTGGGCGAGCAGGTGCTGGCCAGCCTGTAGCCGTGGCCGTGCCGCCTATAATCAATTCAGGAGCAGCCCAAAGTGGATCTGGAAACCTTGTTGTTCGAGGTTAGCGGGGGCGTGGCCCTGATCACCCTCAACCGTCCGGAGCGGCTCAATGCCATGAACCGCCCCATGCTGCGGGACATCCAGACCGCCCTGGACCGGGTGGAGGACGACGAGGCGATCCGGGCCGTGGTGGTCACAGGCGCGGGCCGGTCCTTTTCCTCCGGCTTCGACCTGAAGGAGCAAATGGAGGCCCAGCCTGAAGGCGAGGCGGCCTGGCGCAAGATTCTCGCCGATGACTTTAACGCGGTGACCCGCTTCTGGTGGCTCAAGAAGCCCACCATCGCCGCGGTGCGCGGCCACTGCTTGGCCGGCGCCTGCGAGCTGGCCTTGGCCTGCGACATCACTGTATCCGCGGAGGACGCGGTGTTCGGAGAGCCGGAACTCAAGTTCGGGGCGGGCATCGTGGCCCTGCTCATGCCCTGGATGACCGGCCCCAAGCAGGCCAAGGAGTTGATTCTCA
>JAPUIH010000145.1 GCA_027297205.1 SAR324 cluster bacterium
TTCGCTGCCGGGTTGCAGCTGCTCTGCTTTTGGTTCGCTGCCGGGTTGCAGCGCCTTTGCTTTTGGTTCGCTGGCGGGGTTCTGGACGCCCGGAGGTATCTGGGCGTACGCCGCGGTGATTCCCGCGAAAAGCAGCATCGACAACATAAGGGCATGCTTTGCCGCAATCATTTCACGCATCTCCGGGTTCCTGTGGCCCAAGAGCGGAAGAGCCTCAGGCGCCGCGCACGGCCAATCGCCGTTTCATCGGTAATTGTACCGCATTCAGAACACATAGATCGCCGAGGTTGAAAGGGCCATGTTCCTGTATTGTGATTCCGGCACGTTGGAATCTTGCGACTGATAGAGGAATTCCGCGCCGAGAATCCATGACCTGCTCAGCGGGTAGCCGCCGTTCACGAAGTAGGTCAGCAGATTCTCGGTGGGGGTTCTGCCGCCGAACTGGGCATCCTCGGCGAGGAAAGCATTGCGCCGCAGCCTCAACCCGAATCCAAGCAAGAGATTCCCGAAGGGGCGGCTCAATTCCTCGGAGAGCCTTGTTTCAAACTTGTCTTTCAACTTGCCCTTGGCATCCAACGTGGCGAAGCTGACTTTCGTCCTGCTCTTGAAGGCAAACAATTCCGCCCGCAATTCGCCCCGGAAAGTAATGACAAAGCCATTCTCGTCACGGTCTGAGTCGGTCACCGCCCTACGGAATGCGCGCCGCTTGAATTCCAGGGTTAGATCAATGAGTTCCGCCGGAGCCTGCAGCCCAAAGCGCAGGGAGGAAAAGACAAAGTAATCCCGCTGGGCGGGTTGCTTGCCGGTCAGCGCAGCGGCAAATCCCAGGTCTATCCGGTTGTAGCCCCCACCGAGAGTCAGGAACTGTCCCTTCTCAAGGGCAGAAATCATGCTTATCCTTATTTGGGTGAAGGCGACTTCCTCCGATTTCAGTTCTTGTTTGCCATATTGGTCGCGGGAAATGATGGATTGCAGGCTTAGCCTTTCGTCACTCGAACGTATCCAGTCCCAACGGGGTATCAGGGCCACGAATTTGCGCAACCCGGAGGGTGCGGAGAAAGAGTCCGGCAGCCCGAGCGGATTGCTAACGAATTGCAGGCCCATTACGGCAAACATTGCAAATTCGGTCTTGTATTGTGGTGCCGGCGTCTCCGTGGGGCCGAATTGAATGGTGAATAATTTTGTTACCGTTTCAAATTCGGTGGCTGCTTCGACCTCGATCTTGTTTTCTCCTGGGTAGAGACGCAGGAATGCGCTTACCTCCACCAACAGGGTTTTGGGGATCGGCTGCTGTACCCCGTTGATCTTCACGCTTACCAAGGGGGTGAATGCGCTGATGCGCAACTCGAAATCGATCTGGGATTGCTCCGCCTCGCTGCTGTTGTTGTGCTGGGGGCGGATGATCAGAATCCCCTGGGCGCGGGCGGTGGAAGCGGGGGAAAGATGACTGAGCAGCGCGACGGCAAGGAGCAGGCCGGCGCGGGACAGCGCCGGGCCGTACACGAGCCGAAATTTCATGATCCGACCGCCATATGCTGCCCAGAATTGGAACATCTTACGTTAAGCCCGGTCCACCCGTTGCGGCGTGAAGTGGTTTCCCCCATCGCTCCGGCGGACGACGCCCCCAGTGTCTCTTTATACGTACAAAAGATTCGACTGTTTCGCGAGCACGGGCTGAGGAACGGACGGCGCTGGCGCCGCGGAAATTATGGAATGGCGCGCTGCATTCAGTGCCGGGCGCCGGACAGGCCGGCGATGGGCCGGGCGCTGGTCAGGGCGCTGTGGGTCGGGTTAGGGCCACGGCCGTGTAAGATGCGCGACAGGTGGCGCGGTTCACGCAGGGCCGTGGATGCGTACGATGCCGTTGCCAGGTTCCACGGTGAGGCGCTCTCCACTGCGCACGGCGCGGGTGATGTCTTCCTCGAAGCGGTCCATCACTGGAATTCCGGCGAAAGCCGCGCCCTGGGCCATGATGGGATTGGCGAAGTTGAACAGCAATGCCAGCGGCGCCATTTCCCGGGCCGCCATTTCACGAAGCATCCACGCGGTGGCTACGCCGCCCTTGGCCGCTTCCAGCACCAGTATTCTGCCCACGTAGCTTTGGCCGTGCAGTATGTGGCTGGGCCGTGAGAACACACCCTTGATGCGGTCCAGGTCGTAGCGGGCGCTGAAATTGTCCTGAGCCACCAGCGCGCTGCCCGTGATGGGAGTCCCGCTTGCCGGGTGGCCCCTGATGATGCGTTCGCTCAAGGGAGCACCTTTCCGGCCACCGCGCATGCGATACAGCGCTCCATGGGCCGCAGGGTGGGCTGATAACCGTATCCGCCGATGATGTTTACCAGCTTCGCCGAGTTGGTCATCAGGGTGCGCCAGCCGTTGGCTTCTCCAATTTCGCGGGCGTGCATCTGGTAAAAGCAGACTCCCTCCAGCACAATGGCGCCGGAGGTCTCGATGGTTTCCGTGAGCCCCATCCTGTCGCTGGCGGCTTTGACCTCGGGGGAGGTAGCGATCAGGACGGTGGTCTTCCCGTGCACCCGCTTTCCATCCAGCAGCCCGGCCAACTGCTCCATTTCGAACAGGGACATTTGCGGCGCGGCAAACACCACCACATCCAGCCCCTCGCCCTCGACGCCATAGGAAGCATAGAAGGCGTCGATATCCGCGCGGCCGATGGGGTGCGCCTGGGGCGGCGTTCCGTCGAAGGCGGTGGCCAGATCGCGCGCTTCGGGAGTGATGCCGACCATGTGAAATAGCGGTGTGGAGCCGAAGCTGGCCAGGGCCGCTCCGAAATGCTTAAGCTCGTCGGAGCGCACCGGCGCACTCACCCCCGCAATTACCGGCACTTCCCAGTAAGAGGTCATGCTGCGCCCCACAATGCCCCCCACCGCGCCCCAGTCGCTCAGGCAGCGCGGGCGATCCTCCAGGCGGAATAGCGTGCTGCCACGCCGCCGTTCTTCCAGGTGAAAGCCGTAGCGGGGCACCCGCCCGGTCAATGCCGCGCTTAGCGCCGCGGGCCCACCCTCGAAGTTGCTGCGGGCGCCCAGCACGCTGTTGGCATAAATGGTGGAACCTGTATCTCCGTAGGCCACATGCTCCCCGAATGTGGGCGGCTGGATGGTCTGATAGATGATGCAGGTGTCGGTCATCATGATCCCCAGCGCCCGCAAGGCCTCAATGGCGCGCCGCTCCAGTGCCACGATGGTTTCGGACTGGCGGATGCGCTTGTAAGCCTTGAAGTCCGCCCCTCGGGGATCGGTAAGGGTGGGGACACGCACCCGTCGTTCCTTGAACGGATGTGGCGCCAGCTGATCCAGAAACGATACGCCGGACTAGCCAAGTGCTTCGGTGTCCGCCATCAGATGCACGTGGCTGATTTCCACGCAGTCCTCCGCATCGAAGAACTCGCCCACCTGCACCAACTGCTCCATCGCAAAGCGGCGGGGTTCGCCATGCTCCCCGGCCAGCATGGCCTCTTCCAGATCAGTCAAACGCATGAGGTCCTGTACGAGTCACGAATGAGTGAACCACGGTGGATGGGGTTGCGGTGGTCTTGGCGCGGGCCGGAGGCGGGCATGGCCCGGCCTGTGATGGATTGGTGGGTTGATCGGCGGCATGGGGGAGGCGTCTCATCCCCCCAGATACATGCGCCGCACCTCCTCGTTGTTCAGCAATTCCTCGCCGCTGCCCGCAAAGCGGTTGCGGCCCAGTTCGAGCACATAGCCGCGGTGTGAGATTTCCAGCGCCCGGGCCGCGTTCTGCTCCACAAGTATGATCGTCAATCCCTCACGGGCCAGATTTACGATCTTTTCAAAGATTTCGGTCACGAAGCGCGGACTGAGGCCCAGGGATGGCTCGTCGAGCATCATCATTCTTGGCCGGGTCATCAGGGCCCGTCCCATGGCCAGCATCTGCTGCTCGCCCCCGCTCATGGTGCCGGCCATCTGCTTTTGCCGCTCGGCCAGGCGCGGGAACAACTCGAACACGTACTCCATAGACTGCAGCCGCTTGCGCTTGTCCCGCTCCACGTAGGCGCCAATATCCAGATTTTCCCGCACGGTCATCTGGTTAAAGACGATCCGTCCTTGCGGGACATAGCCCAGGCCGCGGGCCAGAATCTGATCGGGACGTTGACCTATAATGTTCTTCCCGTCGAACAGGATATCCCCGCCCATGTGGTTTATGAAGCCCATAATTACTTTGAAGGCGGTGGATTTTCCGGCGCCGTTGGGGCCCACCACACAGACCACCTCCTTCTCTTTCACGTGCAGGGAGACCTGGTGCAGGATTTGGATGTTTCCGTAGCCCGCATCGACATTTTTGATTTCCAGCAATGCCGCCATATCAGGTATGACCGAAATATGCTTCTATGACTTGTTTGTTGGCCTGAATTTCCTCGGGCAGGCCCTCCGCGATTTTCACGCCATAGTCCATCACGAATATTTTCTCGCAGTGGTTCATGATCACATTCATGTCGTGTTCGACGATGATGATGGTCTTGCCCTGCTCTTGCAGTTCGTGAATATGCTTCAGTAATTCCACCAGCAGGGTGCGGTTGACTCCCGCCGCGGGCTCGTCCAGCAAAATCAAATCAGGATCGGTCATCAGGGCCCGGGAAAACTCGAGCAGCTTTTGCTGGCCGTAGGAAAGATTGCCGCCGTACTCGTCGCGCAGCCCGGTCAGATTGACGAAGTCCATTAACTCTTCGGCCCGCTGCCGCACTTCCCGTTCGGGAATAGACAGCCCGGCCACGGAGAGCATGTTCTCGAAGGTGGTCATTTCCCGGTAGATGCGGGTAATTTGAAAGGTGCGTGTTATGCCCTTGCGGAATATCTTGTAGGGCTTGAGGCCCGCCAAATTTTCCCCATTGTAGAGGATTTTTCCACTGTCCGGAGCAGTGACCCCCGTGAGCAGATTGAATGTGGTGGTTTTTCCCGATCCGTTGGGACCGATCAGGCCGGAAATCTTGCCTTTGGGAAACTGCAGGCTGCATCCGTCAACCGCCTTGATGCCGCCGAAGTGCTTATGCAAATCCTGCACGTCCAGGGCAATTTCATCCTTGTGCAATGCCAATATCCGCCAGCCTTTCTCTTAGTGCACCATGCCCTTGCGGGCCCAGCCCCGGTCAATCCAGAACCCCACGAGGCCACGCGGCATGAAGCGCGCCACCAAAATCAGGAATATTCCAAAGGCGATCAGGTGGGCCTGGGGAAAGCGTATCCATACGATTTCCTGCACGGAATACAGCACTATGGCGCCAACGATGGGGCCGATTACGGTGCCCTTGCCCCCCAGCATGGCCATCAGCTTCATGGTGATGGTGATCAGGATGAAAAATTCCGTTTCCGGGTCGATGTAGAGGGTCTTGTTGGCCTGGATGGCGCCGGCGATAGCCGGAAATACAGCCGAAAGCGCGAAAGCAGCCAACTTGTACACGGTGGTGTTGATGCCCATCACTTCCGCCGCAAGCTCGTCTTCCCGGATGGCGTTCAGCCTTATCCCAAAACGCGAGTGGCCGACCCAGTAGGAAACCGCGATCGTGGCCACCATCAACAGCAGCATGGCGATGTAGGTCTCGGTCGAATTTTCCACGTTGGGCAGGGATATTCCCTCGCCACCATGGGTCAGGCCATCCCACACGGTGACGATGACCCGTGTGCCTTCCGCCGCGCCGAGCATGGCGATGGCGAAGTAAGGCCCCTTCAGGCGCAGCACGGGAAATCCGATCGCTACCGCTATTACCACGCCCACCAGGGCGCTCACGGCCAGAGTCGGCACCCAGTGCCAGCCATGGTCCGCCACGAGGATGGCGGAGGCGTAGGATCCCACGCCATAAAACAGGACATGTCCGAAGGAGACGTAGCCGGTATAGCCGCTGATGATGTTCCAACTTAACGCAAGCACCACGTACATCATGGTGAACATGATGAACGAGGTTATGTATACGCTGAACTGAGAGGGCAATACGGTCAGGACGGCCAGGAAGGCCGCCAGATAACCCAAATTTATGAGATGTTCCTTACGAGTCACAAGGGGCCTCCGCTATCCTTCCTTGGCGCCCATCAGTCCTCTGGGCCGGATTAACAGGGTGCAGATCATTAGACCGTAGGCGGCGATTTCCACCATGGCCGAGCCATTGGGCACCATAAAAGCGATCAGGTTTTCAATCACGCCCAGCATCAATGCCCCGATCAGGGCGCCGATAAAGTTGCCCCGTCCCCCAAGAATGATGATGGCGAAGGCCACCACCGTGTACTGCAGGCCCGTCTCTGGATTGAAGCCGAACTGAATGGATACCAGCGTCCCCCCCGCCGCGGCCAGGGCCGCGCCCAAGCCGAAGGTAATCATGTAAATACTGTAAATGTTGATTCCGCACACCATGGCCACGTCGGCATTCTGGGCCGTGGCGCGAATGGCTTTGCCCAGCCGGGCGACTTTCAGGAATATATAGACGCTCATGGATATCAGAAACGCCATCCCGAAGCTGATGACCTTGTTCTTTCCTACGGCGATGCTTGCGGTTAAGTGAATTGCATCCGGCTCGTAGGGGATGGTGTGGTAGTCGGTCGTGAATATCCATTCCACGATGTTGACCAGGCTGATGCCGATCCCGAAGGTGATCAGCAGCGGCGTCAACTCCGGTCCGCCCACGACCGCGTTGAGCAGCAGCTTTTGGATGCCGTATCCGAGCAGAAATGCGAGCGGCAGGGAGACCACCATGGAGAGCAGCGGATCCACATAGACGTCGATGCCCAGCCATTCCGGCATGTTGAACATCACCCAAGTCAGGTAGGCGCCCAACACGACCAATTCCCCGTGGGCGACGTTGATAACGCGCATCACCCCGAAGATCAAGGTCAGACCCACGGCGAACATGGCGTACACGCCCCCCTGCATCAATCCGCTGAGGGCGACGGTCGCCAGATCGGCGAGCCACTGCCGGTCATAAAATATACTGTCCGTCCACACACCCACCGCAAAGGGGAGGGCATAGGCAAAGACCAGGAATCCGGCCAGCAGATAGATGCTGCGGACTTCCGATTTTTCCATTAGCGGCTCACCTTTTGGATTTCGGTTAGTCGGAGTGCGTAATTTCGTTCCTAAAAAGAGCCGGGACCGCGGGTGCAGCCCCGGCTTCTATAACTTTAGACCTTTATCGCACTGCGTATATGCCAAGGCCGGAGTTTCTACCTATCGCTCCATTTCGGCATTGGCAACCTGGGCTTGGCCTGGGCCAATCGGGGCGGCCAGATGATCACGCGCTGCCCATCCTGAATCTGGAAAGTCAGCCCGTCGTGGTTGTTGATCCCTATATCGTTCACCTTGTAGGTGCCGATGATGGTGCGCACCTTGATGGTGGCAAAAGTGTCACGCATCTTTACGTTGTCGAAGCTGCCCGTCTTTATCACGGTCGACTCGACGACCTGCATCATGGCCCAGGTCTGGCCGGCATGATAGTTGGGCTTTCCCCCGTAGCGGGCCTTGTAGTCGGCGATGAACTTGCCCATGCCCGGATGGCCCAGGGCCATCACAGGCTCCCACTGGCTGAAGCCCAGCACGTATTCCGCCGTAGGACCAAGGTCTTTGGCGAAACGCGGCAGGCCCGGCCCGACAGTGCTGGCGAACATCATCATGTTGATGCCCAATTCGCGCATCTGCCGGATTTGGGCGGAAGCATCGGCGAAGTAAGAGTTGGAGAAAATCGCCTGCGCGCGCCGGGACTTGGCCTTTTGCAGCAGGGCGGTATAGTCCCCCTGCTTACGGGTGGCGTAGTTTTCCGCCAGCACCACCTCGATTCCAAGCCTCTTGGCCCACATTTCCGCACCTTTTCTGGACATGCGGGGGAACAGGCTGTCCTCGCCGATGATGGCGATACGCTTGACCCCGATCTCCTTGGCCAAGTGCATGGCGCCCTTCTGGTAGTTTTCGGCGATATCGATGATGTTGAAGATATACTTGCGGCCCCTCTGCCAGATCACGCTGGAGGCCGCGCCGTGGGCTATGAACGGCATCTTGTAACGCTCGGTGACGTTGGCCACCGCGTCGGTGATGCCGCTGGAATATGGGCCCAGTATGATGTCCACCTTGTCTGAGGTGATCAGCTTTTCAAAGAGCTTGATGCTGGTCTGCTTGTCCGACTTGTCGTCCAGCAAACGCAATACCACCTTGTGTCCCAGCAGTCCGCCCCGGGCATTCAACTGATCCACGTACATTGTGATCGAGTTGTAGAAGCGTCCCGCGGGCTCCGCATAACGTCCCGTGCGTGCGAGGGCGCCGCCCACCAGCACCGTGTCGTCTCCTCGGTGTTCCGCCCAGGCCGTGCCCGGAAGCAGCATGCCGGCCACGGCCAGCACGGTGATCAATACTTGCATTGATTTCACAATCATCTCTCCCTCCCCTCATTGGGTGATGGGGGCGCTGACAGCCGCCACCCGCGGCGGCCGTCACGCTCCGTTACTTACCGCACCTACTACGACTCAATATTCACGCCATGCTTCCCGTCCGTGCCTTATGTCCGATCCATTTCGGCGGGGGCAACCCGACCTTGGTTTCTGCAAGACGCGGTTACCAGACGTTTTGCGCTGGCTGTCCTGGATCTGGAAGGTCAGCCCTTCGTTTCTGCTCAGACCGATATTATTCACTATATTGCGCCCAATCACGGTCTGGGTGTCAATGGAGGCCAAGGCTGCGTGGTGCATTTCGATTATAAAACCGCCCGCCGCCATTACAGCCCGGCACTCTGGCAGAGCCCGCAAACCGGCACGTGCTCTTGACTGTGTGAAATCTGCTTTTGTCCTTCTAGTGAAAAAACTCCAATTGCGCAAGTATTTGAGCATACGATGCATGGACAAGCCGGTGCTGCGATTAATATGGGCCTACGGCGTTTTAATTTCGAATATTCTAGAAATATAGTTGACTATCGCCAATGGGGTGCAATAGTCTATGGGCAGGATAGGACAAGAAAACTGTAACGAGGCGGGCATACGTATCCACCCGCCGATATTTCCTGCTTCACTCCCCGGCGGCCGGAGACCCACTGCATGACCACTCACAGTCTCGCGATCGGTAACTTATGGAAGCGCACCCAGGGACTGGACCGGGTGTGGCTGGCCATCGGGCTGGTGTTTGGGGTGATTCTGCTGGCCTCGCCGGCGCGGTTCGAGCAGAGCGTGGGCTTCACCCTGGGGGCCCTGGCCGGGATCTCGCCCTATCTGTTGATTTCCGTGGCCCTTGCCGCGTATCTCAAGGCGGCCGGGGCGGATCACTTGATCGCGCGGGTCTTTTCCGGCAACCCGGCCTTAATGGTGGTTTCCGCCTCGCTCTTTGGTGCGCTTTCTCCCTTTTGCTCCTGCGGGGTGATTCCTCTCATCGCAGCCCTGCTGGCCATGGGCGTGCCCTTGGCGCCAGTGATGGCATTCTGGGTGACTTCGCCGCTGATGGCCCCGGACATGTTCGTGATTACGGCCGCCCAATTGGGACTAGGATTCGCTATCAGCAAGACGGTGCTTGCAGTGGCTATCGGACTGCTGGCAGGATTCGGCACCCTGGCCGTGCAAAAGGCCGGAGGCTTTGCGCGGCCCCTGCGCGAAGGCGTGGGCGACGGCAGTTGCGGCGGTTCGGTGGTACGCAGCCTCCAGGAAACCAACTGGCGTGTCTGGCAGGAGCCCGAGCGGCGGGCGGAGCTGGGCAAATCCGCCTGGCAGACAGGCCTGTTCCTGCTGAAGTGGCTCACCTTGGCTTTCGTGCTGGAAAGCCTGATGGTCGCTTATCTGCCCGCCGAGGTGGTGGGGGTGTGGTTGGGCGGAGACAGCTCGTGGGCCATTCCCCTGGCGGTGCTGGTGGGCGTACCCGCCTACCTGAACGGTTATGCCGCCATTCCCGTGGTGGCTGGGCTGATGGATACGGGCATGGCGCCCGGCGCGGCCATGTCGTTCATGATGGCCGGTGCCATGACCTCAATTCCCGCCGCCATCGCGGTGTTCGCCCTGGCCCGCAGGCCGGTTTTTGTGTGGTATATCGCGCTGGCGCTTGTGGGGTCGGCCTTGAGCGGACTGCTTTATCAGGCCGTCGCCTGAAACGCTGCTCCGCCCCCCTTACGATCCAGACTTGGCAAAAGCATTTCCGGTTGTTAGGAAGAACAGCCGGGTTTGCGCCCGCATAGAGCCTCCGGGCGGCATGCGCCGCCCACCACGCCACCGTAATGGGGAAAGGGACACTGTGGACAGGCGGAATCCATTCTGGGACTTGATCACCGACGCCAGGGAATTGGTTTCCCTGATGGGCACCCTCGTTTTGTCCTTCGGCTTGTGGATTCTGTGGGGCGTATTCTGGTTTCCCATCATTGACTGGGTGTTCGCCCGCCTCTCGGGCTAGAATTGCACACAGGGTGCTCACACCCTGGTGCCCCGCCTCGCTTGCGATTCGTTTGTATTCGCTGAAAATAGAACCAATGGCTAGGGCCGCACGCCGGCCTTGTGCTTGATGCCCAGGGTGGTTTTGAGCCGTCCCTGGGCCGCCTCGATGAACCGGTGCAGGGTGGCCCGCGTTTCGCGGGGGTCGATAATGTCTTCCACCTGAAACGCCTCCGCCGTCAGGAAGGGTGAACTGAAGGCGCGCAGTTCCGCCTCGATTTCCTGCTCACGCTGTTTGGGATCGGCGGCGCTTTCGATTTCCCGCCGGTAGGCGGCGGCCACGCCCCCTTCGATGGGCAGGGAGCCCCATTCCGCGGAGGGCCAGGCGATCTGCATGTCCAAACCGTTCTTGTCGCAGGTGGCCATACCAGCCATGCCGTAACATTTGCGGATCACTACTGTCAGCATGGGCACGGTCGCTTGCAGGCCCACGTAGACGCAACGCATGCCCTCACGCAGGGTGGCGGCTTCCTCCGCCTTGCTGCCCACCATGAATCCGGGGATGTCCACCAGGTAAATGAGCGGTATGTGGAAGCAATCGCAGAGGTCGATGAAATGGCTCTGTTTGCGCGCCGACGCAGCGTCCATGGCGCCGCCGTATACCATGGGATTGTTGGCGACGATGCCCACCGGGTAGCCGCCCAGGCGCGCCAGGCAGGTGATTACCGAACGGCCGAAACTGGGCTGGATTTCGAAGCTGGAGTCCCTGTCCACTACCAGCCCGATCAGCTTGTGCATATTGTAGGGTCTGCGCCGATCAGGCGGGATAATGCTGAGCAGTTCCTCTTCCTGGCGCTGCGGCGGATCGCTTGCGGGCAGCACAGGCGGCGCCTCCCATACGTTTTGGGGCATGAATCCGAGGAATCGTTTGATCATGGCTAAGCAGTCCTCTTCCGATTGCGCCATATTGTCGATCGTGCCCGCCTTGTCCACCGCCACCTGGGGTCCGCCCAGCTCTTCCTTGGTTAGCTTTTCGCCCAGGGAGCGCTCCACCACCGGCGGACCCGCGGCGAAGACGTGGCTGGTATCCTTCACCATCACCGACCAGTGGGAGAGAATGGCCCGGCCCGCCGGACCTCCCGCGGCGGTGCCCAGCACGGCGCTGATCACCGGCACTTCAGCCAGCAGGGCGGCGGACTGCTCAAAGCCGTGCACGCCGGGAAAGACCGTGTAGCCCCGCCGTTGGGCCGATGTGACGCTGCCGCCAGAGCCGTCAATGAGGTTGATGAGGGGGATGCGGTATTGACGGGCCAGGTCTTCCACAAATCCGCCCTGGCCGC
Organism: SAR324 cluster bacterium; assembly: GCA_027297205.1. Taxonomy (GTDB): domain Bacteria; phylum SAR324; class SAR324; order SAR324; family JACQKK01; genus JAPUIH01. The sequence continues at coordinate 11,690 of JAPUIH010000145.1, forward strand.
CCTTGCGGCGGGAAGAACCCCAGGCTATGCCGCCCTTGATGGTAAAATCCTCGCCGCCGATGGCCACCGGGCGCCCGTCCACTTTGGCCAGCCCCATTACATAGGGCGCGGGTACAACCTTGCGCAGTTCGCCATCCTCGAAAGTGCTTTGACCGGTGAGTTTGCCGACCTCCTGGAAGGACCCTTCGTCCACCAGGCTGTGCAGGCGTTCACGGATGGTGAGCCGCCCCTGATCGTGTTGGCGCTTGACGTTATCTTCGCCCCCCAAGCCCTCCGCGAATTCGCGGCGGCGGCGCAACTCTTCTATTTCCGGTTCCCAGGCCATGGCAGATTGTCTTCCGATTCAGTTTTCAGACGATTGGTTGGGGAGCGGCCAGGCCAGCGGGCCTCAGGTGTGCAAGCGCGCCAGCAACTGTCCTTCCTTGATGGGTTCCTCTTCCTTGACGAGGATTTCCGCCACAGTTCCTGCCTCCGGCGCCAGCACGGGTATTTCCATTTTCATGGATTCAATGATGATCAGCACGTCCTCTTCGGCCACCTTGTCCCCTGCCTTCACCTCGATTTTCCAAATGGTTCCAGTGATTTCCGATTTTACGTCAATGCTCGCCATAAATTCCGTTTCAGAATGAATAGTTAAGCGGCTCCAACCATGGATGGGCAGCGGGTTGCCGCCACGATGCGGCTCCCCAGGGCCTTCGTTCTTCAATAGCTGGTGGGCCAGGTGCGCATCAGGTGCTGCCCCACGCCTCCACTGAGCCGCAATTGATGAACCTCCAGCATGCGCAACAGATAGGCCCGGGTATCCTCCGGAGGAATCACGTGCTGGACGGAATAGTTGCCCGCAATGTCCCACACTTCCGCGTCGCCGCGCATCTGCTCGAATTCCCGTTGGAATTCCGGCGTGGAGGGATCGCGGTATTTCTCATCCCGGCTGCCATGCACCACATGCACGGCAAACATGGGATCCATAAAACTGATCTCCGCCGAGGGCCAGGCGGCCACCTCGTCGGAATTGCGGCCGCCACCCATGTTTAAATAGGCCTGGCCGTAGGACTTGCGCAACACCACCGACAAGCGGGGGACGGTGCACAGGGACAAGGCGTTCATAAAGTTCATGATCTTTCCCGCGGCGCGCTTGCGCTCCACGTCCAGGCCAATGAAGAATCCGGGAGTGTCCACGAACATGATGATGGGGATGTTGAAGGAGTCGCAGAGCACCAGAAAGCTGGTGATCTTGTCGCATCCGTCCCCGTCCAGCGCCCCACCCTTGAACATGGGGTTGTTGGCCACAATGCCCACCGTCCTGCCGCCCAGCCGCGCCAGGGCGGTCATGCCAACCTTGCCGAAGCGCGCTCGCAACTCGAACAAGCTGTCCTGGTCCACCACCGCCCGCACCACCTTGCGCACGTCGTAAACCTGGGTGCGGCTTTCGGGCAGCACCTTTGGTAGCGCCGCCGCCGCGTCGTCCGAACCTTTGGGTACGGAACTGACCGGGGGCGCTTCGTTGTGATGGGAAGGCAGGTAGGACAGAAACCTGCGGATGGCGTCCATGGCCTCCTCATCCGTGTCCACCACCAGGTCCGCGAAGCCGGTTACCTCCGCGTGCACGCGCCACCCGCCCAATTCCTCGGAGTCCACCTGTTCATTGATGGCCAGGGAGCAGAGTCTGGGGCTGGAAACGGCCAGGATAGCCCCTTTGCGGAACACGTTGAAGTCCGCCAGCACGCAGTACCAGGCCGAGGAACCGAAGCAGTTGCCCAACGCGGCGGCGGCCCAGGGTGTTTCCCGCATGCGTTGGTACTGGGTGGGATCGCCTCCCAGCATGCTGCCCATGCCCCACGCCCCCATGGTATCCGGCATGCGCGCTCCGGAGGATTCCCCCAGCATTACCAGGGGAATACCGCGCAGGGTGGCGGTGCGTTTCATGTGGGCGATCTTTTTGCCGTTGCTGAGGCTGCTGGATGCGCCCTTCACTGTGAAATCGTTGGCCACCAGCGCCACCTCCCGGCCGTCTATGCGTCCGTAACCGGCAAGCTTTCCATCGGCGGGTGTGCTGTCCCGGTCCTCCGGATTTCCCGATGAAAAAGCGAATAGGCCGGATTCCAGAAAACTGCCCTCGTCCAGCAGCCGCGCGATGCGCTCCCGCGCATTGAGCAGGCCCTGCGCCTTGCGCTGGGCCAGTTTTTCCTCCCCGCCCATGGCCAGGGCTTTGGCCCGGCGCCGCTCGAATTCCGAGCTGTTGGCTTTTGCGCTCATGATTGCCTTTTAGCCGTTGCTGGTTGTCCCGCCGCCATTATAGCGGGTGACAATGCCCCCCGCCTCCAGCCGATCCACCTCGGCCCGGCTCAGGCCCGCCAACTCCGTGAGCACCTGCTCGGTGTCCTCGCCGACGTGGCGGCCGCTCCAGTTGAGCTTGCCCGGAGTAGCCGAGAGCTTCGGCACCACCGACGGTGTAACCAGCGAGCCCAACTCTTCGTCGGGCAACTCGGTCAGCATTTCCCGCGCCCGGTAGTGGGGATCGGCGAAAATGTCGGCCATGTCAAAGACGCGCGAGGCCGGAATTTCAGCCTCGTGCAGCACGCTTTCCGCCTCCTCCAGGGACAGCCCCGAGCTCCACGCGGAGATGATATCGTCCAGGGCATCCTCGTTGCTTGAGCGGGCCTCCGCATTGGAGAAGCGCGAATCCTCCACGAGTTCCGGCTTGCCCATCGCCTCGCAGAGGCGCGTGAAGATGGACTGGGCATGGGCCGTGATGAGGATGTAGCGCCCTTCCTTGCAGTAGTACAGATTGTTCGGACTGCTGCTGGGCAGCCGGTGGCCGTGCCGGTTGGCCACTTCTCCCAGCTTGCCGTAGGCGGGTACGTGCTGCTCGGTGACACTGAAGGCGCTCTCGTACAAAGCCGCGTCCACCACCTGGCCCTGTCCAGTATTGCGGGCATGGTGCAGGGCCACCATGGCGCCGAATGCTGCATAGATGCCCGCGATGTAGTCGGTAAGGGCAACGGCCACCCGCGGGGGCGGAGCATCCGCATGCCCGGTAAGATGGCGCAATCCACTGAGGGCCTCGGCGATAATGCCATAGCCGGGGCGCTTGCTGTAGGGCCCGCTTTGGCCGAAGCCACTGATGCGCACCATCACCAACGCTGGATTGAGCGCGGACAATTGCTCGAATCCAAGTCTCCAGCGCTCCAGGGTGCCGGGCCGGAAGTTCTCCACCACCACGTCGCAATGTGGCACCAGCTTGTGAATGACTTCCTGACCTTCGCTTTTCCGCAGGTCCACTGCAATGAGGGCCTTGTTGCGCAGCAGGCTTCCCGCGTAAAGGGACTTGCCCTGCACGGTCTTGCCGAAGGTGCGCAGATCGTCTCCTTGCGGCCGCTCTACCTTGATCACTTCCGCACCGAAGTCCGCCAGCAGCCGGCCGCAGAAGGGCCCGGCCACGGTGGTGGTCAGCTCCAGCACCCGGTATCCGGCCAGGGGCCCACCCGGCGTCTCATCATTCATACCCACGGTCCAATTTCCTCGCGGCGGTTGTGTAGTGCAATATCGTTTGTACCGGCATATTTATGATCAGCATCATACGGCGAGCCTTGGCAACAGCCAGGGAGGCTTGGTGCTCTAAATTCTATTTGCAAACCCTTATTACACCACATAGTCATTCCGAGGCCCATGCAGCGGGCCGAAGAGTCGTTATCAGCCGGATAAGATTCTTCGCTCGCTCATAACGACATAGGGGCGGATTCGTAATCACCATAATCGGCTTGTTCAGACAATGCCTGAATTAATTGCCCTGCGATGAGCGGACAGGTTTAGTCCAGCTTGGCCGCTTGCGGCGCGTCCACCGGGATTTCCATCAGGTCCTCTCCGAAAAAGAGGTTGCCCTTGTAGATTTCGGCCATTTCCCGGATGACGCGTTCCCGCACTCCCGGCACATTCATCTGCTCTGTGCTGTGGCTCACTACCAGGTTCTTGACCTGGGCGTCGCGCCCGGCCTGCGCCACTTCCAGATGACCCCCGCAGGTGCGGGCCAGCTCCGGACTGAGTTCCGTGCCCGATAGGTAATGGGTCATATGCACCAGCACGTCGCAGCCCTGGGCCAATTCCACTAGCGCCTTGCTGGGCCCGCAGTCGCCGGAGTAACAGAACGAGCCCTGCGGGCTGTCCAGCCGGAATGCCAGGCAGACCAGGGTGGGTTGGGCGTGGGGCACGCTGATGGCGCGGACTTTCCACCCGTTTTCTTCCACCATCGATCCGCTGCGCAGTTCCGTCACCTGCGGGGCGGGCCAGGGACGGGGCAGCACGCCGCCGCGAGCCTCGTAAATGTCCTGGCTTAGTTTAAGCTCCGTGCGTGCGGTCAGGTCCGGGCCGAAGACGCCTTCGGGGGAGAAGAGCAGCTCGGTCATGCGCTCGATAAATGGCGGACCATACACCTTCAGTTCCGGAATTTTGTTGGCGCCCTGGTCCCAGCGGGTAAGCAGCAGCCGCGCGTAGTCCACGCAATGGTCGTAGTGGAGATGGCTGAAAAAGAGATGGGTGACCTGGGTGGGGAGCACGCCTGCTTGCAACATGCGGTGGTAGGCGCCCGAACCATGGTCGAACAGAATCACGTCGCCGCCGATCCGGATCATATAGCCGGCGCTCATGCGCTCCAGGGAAGGAGTGGGGGTGCCGGTGCCTAGCAATTGAATTTTCATGGCATGCATTCCTTCTGATGATTCCAGCCGTGCCACGGCCGTCTTCCCCGGGCAGTCAAAGTATCTGGACGGGCGGGGCGCTGTCAATTCGCACGGGGTGCGCTTCATGCGATCCATAGCCAACGCCGGGAAGCGGAATTGCACTGAAATTCGCTGTTGCCAAGCATCTCCGTGAGTTATGTTAATAGACCTCAGACTGGCCGGCATCCCGGCGCGGTGAATAAATGCAGTAAGGAGAGCGCGGTGGCAAAGACCTACGACGGCATCATCATTGGCGCGGGGGTGATGGGTGCCAGTTGCGCCATGCACCTGGCCAGCGCCGGGCTGAAAAACCTGCTGGTGCTGGAGAAGGGGCCGGGAGTGGGCTTTGGCTCCACGGGCAAGTCCAGCGCGTGCATCCGGCAGACCTACAGCAACTACGAGGTCTGTCTGATGGCTTATGAATCCCTGCAATACTTCAAGAACTGGCAGGAATTCACGGGGCTGAAAGAGCCACGGGCGGACTTTAACATGTGCGGCGTAATCTTCCTGATGGATGCGGACGACGCAAACGTGCACAAAATCATGGAAATTCAGAAGCGGGCCGGGGTGCTGTCCAAGCTGCTCGATCATGATGAGCGCCGCACCCTATTCCCCGATGTGGACTTCTGCTCCACCCTGTTGGACCTGGAGGCGGAGGATCACGAATGCACCTACAAGCTGCAAGTGCTGTACGAGAGTGAGGGGGGCTTCGCCGATCCGGTGGGCACCACACAGGACATGTTGGACGTGGCCCTGGGCCTGGGGGCGCGGGTACAATTCAAGACCCGCGTGACCGGCGTACTGAGCGCAGGCGGGCGCGTCAGCGGGCTGGACACGGATTTCAACGGGGTCAAGGAGACCTTTCACGCGCCGCTGGTGATTAACTGCGCCGGGCCCTGGGCAATGGGCATGAACGACGCCGCGGGCGTACCCTTGCGTGAAAAACTGGTGCCGACCCGCAACCAGATCGTGTGCAAGCGCTTCCCGGAGCAGCTGAAGGGGACGATCCCCATGGTGGCGGACATGGTGAATGGCGTGTATTTCCGCAACGACCCGACCGGCACGCAGATTGTGCTGGGCTCGGCCAAGGAAGAGGACGAGCAGGAATTTGTGCCCGATCCCGACAATTACAATGAGGTGGCCGACGCGCCCTTCCGGGATGAAAAGCTGACCATCCTCAACCACCGCATTTCCACCTTTCAGGCGCGAGGGGAGATCACCTCCTATTCTGGCATCTACACCGTCAATCAGGATGACTACCATCCGATAATCGACGAGTCGGAATTGAAGGGATTCTATCCCGTCTGTGGATTTTCCGGCCACGGCTTCAAGCTCTCGCCGGTGGTGGGAATGCTGGTGGCCCAACAGGTGCTGGGCCAGTGGGGGCGTGGCAAAACAGATGTGCCATCGGATTTCTTCAAACGCAACCGCCAGAAACTCGGCTCGAACTGGGGCGGCGTGATGGCCTGAGATGCGCCATGCCCTTTCTTCCTGTTGGCGCAATGCACCCCATTCCCGCTTCTTTCGGAAAAACAATGAGTTCAATTTGAAATAATTCGTATACTTTGTTTTCCATGATATTCGGTTCGACTAAGTAGGTAGCCACGATGCCACCGTCTGATGTCCAGCGGAAACTGACATCCATTCTGTGCAGCGATGCGGTAGGCTATTCGCGTCTGATGGGTGACAATCCAGAGGACACGCTCCACACGCTTACCCAGTACCGCGAAGTTTTCAGCAATAAAATCAAGGATTACAGGGGCCGGGTGGTCAACTCTCCGGGGGATGCGATCCTGGCCGAGTTCGCCTCGGTGTTGGACACGGTTTCCTGCGCCGTGGACATCCAAGCCGAGCTGGCCGAGCGGAATCGGGAATTGCCGGAACATAGACGGATGGATTTCCGGATTGGAATCAACTTGGGCGACGTGCTGGTAAAAGACGGCGACATTTTTGGAGACGGAGTCAACGTGGCTGCCCGGCTGGAGTCCCTGGCCAAACCGGGGGGATCTGTATTTCCAGCATGGCTTACCAGGAGGTCAAAAACAGCCCGTCCTACCAATACAAATTCATGGGGGAGCAGAAGGTCAAGAATATCGC
>JAPUIH010000146.1 GCA_027297205.1 SAR324 cluster bacterium
AGTTCAGGTAAGCTTTGGCCAACATTTCCTTCAAAGGAACCACCGTCCTTTCGGTTCGCAGAGGCAAAAACGTCGCCATGGGCGGGGACGGGCAGGTGACCGTGGGCCAGACCGTGATGAAAGCCAACGCCCGCAAGGTGCGGCGGATCCATCACGGCGCCGTTCTGGCGGGCTTCGCCGGCGCCACGGCGGACGCCTTCACGCTGTTCGAGAAATTCGAAGAAAAGCTGGACGAATTCAGCGGCAACCTGATGCGGGCCTCGGTCGAGCTGGCCAAGGAGTGGCGCACCAACCGTATGCTGCGTCACCTGGAGGCCCTGCTCACGGTGGCGGACGATTCGGCCTCGCTCATCATCTCCGGCAGCGGGGACGTTATCGAGCCCGAAGACGGCCTGATGGCCATTGGGTCCGGCGGCATGTACGCGCTGGCCGCGGCCAAGGCGTTCCTTTCCAACGGCGACCTATCGCCGCGGCAGGTGGTGGAGCAGGCGATGGTCATCGCCGCCTCCATCTGCATCTACACCAACGAAAACCTCATCATCGAAGAGATCTGAGCCCCGCATGGATTCCGGCAACCCGCTCACTGAACTTCTCCCGCGCCAGATCGTGGAGGAGCTGGACAAATACATCATCGGTCAGCAGGAGGCCAAGCGCAGCGTGGCCATTGCCCTGCGCAACCGCTGGCGGCGGCAACGCGTGCCGGAAGACCTCCGCGAGGAAATTCTCCCCAAGAACATCACCATGATCGGCCCCACCGGCGTGGGAAAAACGGAAATCGCCCGACGGATGGCCAAGCTCACCGGGGCACCCTTCATCAAGGTGGAGGCCACGAAATTCACCGAGGTGGGCTACGTGGGGCGGGACGTGGAATCCATGATCCGCGACCTCACCGAGGTGGGAGTGTCCATGGTGCGCAAGGAAAACATGGCCGTCGTCCAGGACAAGGCCCGCCGGCAAGCCGAAGATCGGCTGGTGGAGCTGCTGGTGCCGAACCAGAATCCGCCCGGTGCGGAAGCCCCGTCCATGGCCGATGCCCAGACCGAATCCACCCGGGAGAAATTCCGCGCCAAGCTCCAGGCCGGGGAGCTGGATGACCGGCAGATTGAGATCGAGGTGTCCGAGCGCCCCAGCGGTGCCGTCATGGAATTTTTCCCCGTCACCGGCATGGAAAGCATGGACATCAGCATGAAGGACATGCTCTCCAGTTTCATGCCCAAACGCCACAAGAAGCGGAAAGTCTCCATCCCCGAGGCGCTGGACATCCTGCAGCAGGAGGAGGCGGAAAAGCTGGTGGATATGGACGAGGTGACCCAGACCGCCATCCACAACGTGGAGCAGAACGGAATCGTGTTCCTGGACGAGATAGACAAGATCGTCGGAAAGGGCAACGGCGTGGGGCCGGACGTTTCCCGGGAAGGCGTTCAGCGGGACATCCTGCCTATCGTGGAGGGCTCGACCGTCAACACCAAGTACGGCGCGGTGAATACCGACCACATCCTGTTCATCGCGGCGGGGGCGTTCCACGTGGCCAAGCCCTCCGACCTGATTCCCGAACTGCAGGGGCGCTTCCCCATCCGGGTGGAACTGCAGTCCCTCACCCAGGGGGATTTCGTCCGCATTCTAACCGAGCCCAAGAACGCCCTGATCATTCAATACGTGGAGCTGCTGAAAACCGAAGGAGTGAATCTGGAGTTCACCCCGGATGCCATCGAGGAGATCGCCAAGATCGCCAGCGAAGTCAATTCCCGCGGACAGAACATCGGGGCGCGCCGGCTCCATACCATCATGGAAAAGACGCTCGAGGAGGTCAGCTTCGAGGCCCCGGGCCTGGCCGGGCAGACGGTGCAGATCACTCCCAAGTACATCCGGGACCAACTCGACAGGATCCTCGAAGACCAGGACCTGAGCCGGTTTATTCTGTAGGGTAAACCCGCGACGGAAACAGCACCGCCATAAAATCTTTGGACAAGCGAGATAGCTCCCCACGACTGGCGCCGACCCGGGCGCGCGCGGCAATACTATGCGTAACCGAGATAACCATCCGAGCGAGAGCCTGTGGGTCTGTCTCTTGGGATAATTGCCCCTTATCCTGAGCGACGAGGAAGTGATCAGCAATACCCCTGTCGATTTCGGCAAATATCCCGGACAGTTTGGTACGGACCTGCTCGTCTTTTTCCGCAACTTCCACAGCAACACTTACGATCAGGCAGCCCCTCGGTCTGTCCTTTAAAGTGGCGGCGCGAATACTGGCCTCAAAAAATGCCGCAACCGCTTTCTTTATGTCAGGCTCGCCCTGAAGCGCTTTGACGGGCTGGCAGCCAAGGGTCAGGGAATAACGGTCAATCACCTCCAAGAACAGGTCGTGTTTGCTGCCGAAGGTCGCATAGAGGCTCGGCCGATTGATGCCCATGCTTTCGGTGAGGTCTTCCAGAGAAGCACGACTGTACCCCTTCGCCCAAAATGTGATGACGGCGCGGTCCAGAACCTTGTCACGGTCAAATTTCCGCGGACGGCCAGGAGGCCGAGAAGATTTTATTTTCATACCGATCAGTAAAAAACTATTGACACGGTGCGGCTGCGTCTAATATTGTACCCATTGGTTCAAAAATCAAGTTGCATTTTCCGGCTTATGAAAATCCGGTTCCAGAGCAGCTTCAGCCATCATGAAAACTGAAAGGTTCAGGAGGAATTCACAATGGTCAACATCCGACAGCTCGTAATAGCGGGGCTAGCCGCGCTATCGCTTCTAGCATCCAATTTTGCCGAACCAGCGGCGGCGGCGGAAAATACGTCGAAGGTGGCTGACGGCGTCTACAGCTATGCGCCAGGAGACGGCTACACCTCGATGTTCGTGGTTACTTCCGAAGGTGTCATCGCCGTTGAGCCGGTAAATACGCAGCACGCCAAAGGCATGCTCAAAGCGATTCGGTCTGTCACCGACAAACCGGTCCGCTATTTGCTCCATACCCACAATCACTGGGACCATAGCCGCGGCGGTCGGATATTCCGGGATGTCGGCGCTAAAATCCTCGCCCACCAGGAAGCCTTTGCGTGGATGAAAGGAAATCCTCACCCCGACATGGTGCTCCCCGATGAAGGCTGGAGCGGCAAACGCAAAGATATCACGCTCGGCGACACAACCCTGGAAATGCACTATATCGGAATGATCCATGGCCTAGGCATGAC
>JAPUIH010000147.1 GCA_027297205.1 SAR324 cluster bacterium
CACGCCCAGGATATGGGATACACGGAAATCGCGAACCTCATCCGGGCAGCGGCTTCGAAATAACGAGCCGTCGTCTAAAACCGTCCACAGAAAGCGGGAGCGTGGCGGATATTACACCCCTCTGCCGATTACGTAGGCGAATTTCTCCGTTGAGAGGCTGTAGCGGTTTTCGGCAGGAAATTCCAACCAAACCCTGAGAACGGGGTGCAGGGGCCAAAGCCCCTGGCGGGGTTGCAAGGGGCAGCGCCACATGCGCTTTGGGTGGAGGCCGTCCTCAATTCCGCTTACCTGCCCTGCCTTAGTTCCGGCACGGCCTTGACGACGGCCTCGTAGCAGCGCTGGGCCGCACCGGCCTGAGCTTGCACGATGGCGCGGGCTTCCTCGCCCATCACCCGCCGCCGCACCTTGTCCCGCAGCAGTTCCAGCAGGGCCGCGCGCAGTTCCTGTTCGTTGCCGGCGGTGCTGGCCGCGCCCGCCTCCAGCAGCAGCCCCGCCACGGCGGAGTTTCCGCTGCGGGGGCCGAACAGTACGGGCAGGCCGCAGGCCGCCGGTTCGGCCACATTGTGCACCCCCGTAGTGTGGCCGCCGCCCACATAGGCCATATTGCCCAGGCTGTACAGAGAGGCCAGCCGTCCCACCATATCCACCAGGATCACCTTGGGCGCGGGGGAAGGCAGGGTCTGCGTCCCTTCCACCGCGGAAAGGCACAGGGTGCCCACTGCCTCCAGGGCGGACTCCAGCTCCCGCAGGCGCGGGGGCGTTGGCTCGTGGGGGGCCAGGATCACCCGCAAGTCCGGCGCGGCGGCAAAGGCTTGTTCCAGCGCGGGCAGCAGCAGGGCCTCGTCGGTGGGCCAACTGCTTCCCACCACCAGCAGCGGCGCTCCCGGGGTGGCCCAACCGCTGGGCAGGGCGGGCGGCGGCGCTTCCCGCAAGCGCGCCAGCACGGTCTCGATGCCAGGATCGCCCGCCACCTGCAGCCCTGGATGACCGGGCACGATGCGCGCGATGCCATCCCGGTCCGCCTCGGTCAGACAGAGAATGGCCGAGAGTGGCCAGTAGAGGCTGCGGAAGAAAGGCCGCAGCAAGGGGTGGGCGCGATAGTTGGTTCCGCTGCCGGTGCGGGCCGCGATCAGCAGTTGGGGAATACCCCTGGCCTGGGCCGACCAGACCAGGCTGGGCCACAATTCGGCCTGTACATGCACGATGGCCTGGGGCCGCAGTCCCCGCAACAGCAGCCGCGCGTTCCAGGGAAAATCGAAGGGCAGCAACCCGCCCCACACCAGCTCCGGCCAATGGCCGATGCGCTCCAGCCAGGGCAGCCCGCTCACCGAGCCCAGGCTCACCGCCAGTTGCGCCCCGCGCTCCCGCAGGCGTTTGAGGATCGGCTCCGCCTGCAGAAACTCCCCGGCGCTGGCCGCGTGTACCCACACCAGGGGGCGCTGCGGCTGCCGCCTGCCCTGGGCTTTTCCGAATTCGGCCCGGAAGCCCCGCCGCGCCAACATGCCACGGCGCAGCTTGATGTTGCAGAGGGCCACGGCCCAGACGGTCAGCCAGAGCAGAGGCAGCAGGCTCCAGTAAATGACGCGGATCAGCACGGCGGGGCCTTACCAGGGTCTTGGGCCTTGCGGCTGCCGCGGGCCTTGCCGCGGGGCAGCCCGGCCAGCACCTGGGCCAGCACGTCCTGGGGCAGGATGCCTTCCAGGCGGGCCTTGCGGTGGGGATGCACGCAGCGGCTATGGCCCGTGCGGGTGCGGCGCACAAAGCTCTCCATCAGTTCCCGATAAGAGGCCATGGGCCAACACTTCAGTTCCCAGGCGGCAACGGGGGCGACTCCCAGCACCGCCTTTCCCGCCCGGCGCCACTTGGCGATGCGCTCCATTTCCGCGCCCAGGCGCTTATGCAGAGCCGCGTCCTTGCGCGGGCCTTCCAGGGGCAGGGCGTCCGGCGGCGCCGGCGGCGTGGGGTCACCACGGGTGGAAGCAGCTTCAGCGGTGGGCGCGGCCTGCCTCATTGCTGTGGCCTGTCCCATATGTGGAGCGGTGGGGGATTGGGGTGATGGCGTGGGCCGTGGTGCTTGCGGAGCGCGGGGCTCCACCATGCATATGCTCTAGCAAGCGGCAAAGGACTCCGTTTGTCAAGGAAGCGGGGCCCCCTGGTAGTGGGCTATTTTGACTCCATCAGGTTTCCCTTATCTTACTCCGGTGGCAGGCCGAGCCATGCCCCCTTCGAAGGAGGCGGCGCTGGGATAGTAGACAAATCTTCGCTCGTCCTCGACGAAACCGCCCCTTAGCTCGGATTTCAATTTAACCGCCCAATCCACCGCCTCTTGCATGGCGGCCATGGAAGGCGGAGAGCCGTCAAGGGCAACAAGAATAGACCTCATTGTTGTCAATTCCGCGTTGAAGTTATCGTCATGTATCGTTGTGGTGACTACAGGGTTAGCAACCATCTGAACTTACCTCCCGATTCGGTACGCAAATTTTGCTCTTGCCCTTTAAGCGGCACGAACAGAACCAAATTGAAAAACCCATAAATTGGCTTAAGACAAGGAATTGCGGGCCATGGCTTGCGGCAGCCGATCCACAAAACGGGAAATTTATGGATGTTGTGGGTCGATGGAAGGATCAAC
>JAPUIH010000148.1 GCA_027297205.1 SAR324 cluster bacterium
CTAAAGCATCCTGAATCATGGGAGCGGTGCTGGCCGCTCCCTCACTCCTGCTTCCTCGATTGCGTTGCGCAGGGCGGACCCGCTCGTTCATGTGTAACGTGCTTTCTCTCTCGCCACGGCCGCTCAGGGCGCAAAGTAACGCTTGCGGTTGTCCTTCAGGTAGCCGCGCACGGCCTTGATCACCGCTTCGCTGTGATTGAGGTTGTCCCGCCCCGCGGCTTTACCGTTACCTTGATCCGTCCCCGGCACAAAGGGATTTTGCAGCGCGGCTTCTTCCAGGGCCGTGCAGGCCTGGTTCAGCAGGGCGAAGCGGGGGTCCGCGTCCCGGCACAGGGCCAGCAGCATCAATACGCTGGCGTTCGGAAGCTGGAAATGCCCTTGCAAATGGCATACGGCGGAGAGGGCGTTCAGGGCGGCCTGAAGGCTGAAGTACCGCCCGTCCAGGAAGGCCCCGGCCCGTTGCTGGCGCTTGGCGGTCTTTAAATCCTGCTGGCTCTGTTCCCAGAACACACGCGCCCGGTGCAGGGAAGGCGGGGACGCCGCGGCGGCATGGGCCATGGCTCAGCTATCCCTCACCCCGAATTGTGCCCGGTAGCTGCGGATTTCCTCCAGCAGGGAAGGTGTGAATCCCGGCAAGGACGCGCCCTCGCCGGCGGTCTGCTCGGCCACGAGCAGCTCCAGATCGGCCAGGGTAATGAGGGCATGGACGGGAATGCCCGTTTCCGCCTCGAAATCCCGGATGGCATTGCGGTCCGTGGAACTGCGTTCCATGCGGTCGAACGCTATCACCAGGGCGTCAATAGGGGCGGAAAAGGTTTCCCTCAGCAAGGCCACCGCCTCCAGCTTGGTTTCGCCATCGGTGATCACATCATCCACCATCACCAGGCTTTCTCCCTCCTCCGGATGCCGTCCCACGAACATGCCGCGGTCTCCGTGGGATTTTTCCTCTTTTCGATTAAACAGATAGCCCACGTCGCGCCCCGTGCGGTCACTGAGCGCCATGGCGGTGGCGATGCTGAGGGGGATACCCTTATAGGCCGGGCCGAACACCGTGGATGCGCCCGGCGCGGCCTGGACGGCGATGTCCGCAAAGAATCCGCCCAGCCTGGTCAAATGCGCGGCGGTGCGGAAGCGTCCCGCATTGAAAAAATAGGGAGAGACCCTTCCGCTTTTCAGGGTGAACGACCCAAACTGGAGGGCATCCGCATCAACCAGCAGCCGGAAGAAATCCCTCTTGGCCGCGCTAACCGTCATGCAGGATTTACCCATAATATCAGGGAGCCGTGGGCCACTGGGGCAACGGCATGCGGGGAAAATACGGTTGACTTATATTCCGTGCCGAATTACAAAACACGGGTGCACAAGTGATTATATTATGCGCAGTTCCGCCATCGTTATGGACGGCTGGCGCGTTCACCGCCTGGCGACCCGCGGGCGGGCGCAAACGCATCTCCTTACCGGCTAAGTTTATTGCAACCTCGGAGACATAAGCAATGACGGAAACAAATTGGTCTATCGCCGAACGCGGACCCGGACGCCTCTACCAACGGCCCCAGGACCTGGTCATCAACGATAAGTTCGACGACACGAAGGCCTATGTCCAAACGATCGCCAAAGATTTGAAGGCATTCCTTCAGTTGGAAACCAGCGTCCGCCTGCTGCTCGATTCTCCGACCGCGCACCCCACGGCTGCGGTGCTTTCCGTGCCCTTCGAGGGCGAGCAGGATACTATCTACACCAATTTGGCGACGCTGATTTATCAGCAGATGTGGGGTTACTATCTGGCAGCGGACCCCAAATCCACCCACCACGGTCTGACAACCCTGGTGCTGGAAGGTAACGAGAACAGTCTGGTGCGGCGGGAATGCGAAAAATTTCTGGACGTGGTCACCACGCGCAACGAATTGGGAGCGCGGGCGATGCGGAATTACCACATGGCCTGCGAGATGCCGCCCTTCAACCGCGACGTGTATCTTAAGGAAACGACCAGCAAGTTTCTTGATATTCGGCTGGGTGTGCGCATGTATACCTATGGCGAGGGGGTGGAGCGCAAGACTGTCTTCCTGCCTATCTCCACCGGAGCGGAAGCGATCGACCGCATTTATTACAATTTGGAGCACATCGTTCACCAGAATCTGGTGGCCTACGACGAAGTGCACGATCATTACCTGCCCATCTCCGAGGAATTGATCTGCCGCGAAGTGGAATCCCTGCTGACCCGGGCCCTGCACAAGGGCAATACACGTAAGAAGATCATCAACGGGCTGAAATTCCACACCGTGATGCTCGAAGAGGGACAGATGATAAACCACATCAGCCTGGCGGACCTGTATTACGACAAGATCAACCGCATCGATATGCTGGACGAGGCCAGTCAGCGCTCGCGGGAACTGTTCTCCACGGCGTTGATCCGCTCCACGGAAATGACCCTGGGCGCCGGAGTCAACGTGGACACCTTGCAGATGGAAGAGCGGATTTACATCGAGCGGCCGGCCAGCCGCACAGCGGAGACCGTGGGAGCCACGGTTTCCACGGGAGAACCCGCGGCAGCGCAACCCGCGGCCGCACCACCGGAACAACCGGCCGAAACGGGAGAAGAGGCCACCGCCACCACCACCCAAACGGACGGGCTGGAAGAATTGTAGATCAAGGGAGGGAAAACCAATTGGAGCGCCCCGCGGAAGGGCGCGGAGCAAGCCGGTTGCGTGTGCAACCGGCTTTTTTTCGTGACGTGGCCGCCACGCGGGAGTTGCGTTACAGCTTGAGATCGAATTGCGGCTTGCGGGAACTGATGAGCCCTGTGCGGATGCCCGCAAAGTTGAGACCGCCGTGGAAGCGGGCATGTTCGATCTTCATGCAGCGGTCCATCACTACTTCCAGGCCCGCGGCGAGGGCCTTTTCCCGGGCTTCCGGGTGAATGACCCCCAGCTGCATCCAGATCACCTTTGCGCCAAGCTCTATTGCCTCATCCACGATGGCCGGAACTTCCTCCGGCTTGCGGAAGATATCCACCACTTCCAACGGCATGGGCACTTCCTTCAGGCTGGAGTAAGCCTTTAGCCCCATCACCTCTTCATAGGCGGGGTTCACCGGCGTAATCTCGAAGCCGTAGTCTTTCAGATAGGTTGCGGCGAAGTAGCTGGGACGGTTCGGATTGGCCGATAGTCCGACCATGGCCACCTTCCGGTAGGTGCGCAGCACATTCAGCACGTAGGCGGTGGTCTGTCCGGGATATTGCGCGGTTCCTGGCCGGGCCTCGCTCATGGCCTTTCTCCCTGGGATGCAATTGACATCGATCAGCCTCCCACCACCTTGGGCCGCTTCATCTGCCTTTGGCTGGCGGCCAGGGCCTGGTCGAGATCCCAGATCAGGTCTTCGATGTCCTCCAGCCCGATGGAAAGGCGGATCATGTCCGCCGTGACGCCGCCGGATATCATCTCCTTTTCCCCGAGCTGGGCATGAGTGGTGGATGCGGGATGCAGAATGAGGGACTTCGCATCGCCAATGTTGGCCAGATGGGAAAATAGCTCCGCGGCGTTGATGAGCGCACGGCCGGCCTCGTGGCCGCCCTGGACGCCAAAGGTCAGCACGGCGCCGGCTCCCTTGGGCAGATACTTGCCAGCCAGTTTCTTGTAAGGGCTGCCGGGCAAGGTGGGATAGTTGACCCAGCTTACCTGGGGATGCTCATGCAGAAACTTTGCGACCGCTTCCGCGTTCTTGACATGCCTTTCCATCCGCACGTGCAGGGTTTCCAGCCCCTGCAGAAACAAGAATGCGTTGAAGGGGCTCATGGCCGGTCCCAGATCGCGCAAGGCTTCCACGCGCACCTTCATGATGAATGCGAAATCCCCGAAGGTCTCGTAGTAGCGCATGCCGTGGTAACCCGGCGAAGGCTCGACCATGCCCGGAAATTTGCCGCTGTTCCAGTCGAAGGTTCCTGAATCCACGATCAACCCCCCCAGGGAAGTGCCGTGGCCGCCGATGAACTTGGTTGCCGAATGCACCACGATGTCCGCGCCGAAATCGATGGGCCTGCACAGGTAGGGCGTGGCGAGAGTACTGTCGATGATCAACGGCACTTCCGCCTCGTGGGCGATGGCGGCCACCGCCTCGATATCCAGCACATTGATGATCGGGTTGCCGATGGTCTCTGCGTACACGGCCTTGGTTTTGGGGGTGATGGCCTTGCGGAAATTTTCCGGATCGTCCGGGTCCACGAAGATGGTGTTGATGCCCATCTTGCGGAAGGTAATGTCGAACTGCGTGTAGGTGCCTCCGTAGAGCATGGTGGAGGCCACCAGGTCGTCTCCGTTTTCCAACAGACTGAGGATCGCCATGGCTTGGGCTGACTGACCGGAGGCCACGGCCAGACCGCCGGTGCCGTTTTCCAGGGTGGCGATGCGCTCTTCCAGCACGGCGTTGGTGGGGTTCATGATGCGGGTGTAAATGTTCCCGAATTTCTGCAGGGCGAACAAGGCCGCGGCATCCTCCGTGTCGTCAAAGACGAAACTGGTGGACTGGTAAATGGGCACCGCTCTGGAACCCGTGGTGGGGTCGGGCCGCTGGCCCGCATGCAGAAGCATGGTGTTGAAACCGAATTCGTGTTCCTTCGCCATGGTTTGTCGCTCCCGAAAAAGTTGCGCGGCATGCAGCGGGGCTCACTCGCCCTCGTAATAATCCACCGCTCCATCCCGCCTGAAAAATTCCCACAGCACGCGGGACTCCTTGGGACCGCCTGGGGCGGCGCCGGCCATGGCCCCCACTTTCCCCGAATCGGGATAGATCACCACCTCCGGATGAACCATCGTGGAGATGCACAGATACTCCAGCGGCTGCTGGGAAGTGTTTTTCAACTGATGGGCGGGGCCCGCCACGGGCATGGCGATGTAGTCTCCCTGGCGCACGGGAACCTGCTCGTCTCCCAGGCGCATGCTGCCCTCGCCCGAGAGAATGTACACAGCCTCTTCATTGCCATAATGGACATGCGCCGGAAAAGCCGCTTTACCCGGTTCCAGCCGGAACAGGCTGCACCCGATCCGCTCGCCCCCCGCCGGTGCGGCGAGCTGTTTGCGGACGCTCGCAAACTTGTCCTTGTGGGGCGGTGTCTGCTCCCAGGGCAGGTCCTCGCTGTTGATCACATTCTGGTGGCGGGTCATTGGGTACTCTCCTGGCTCGCGCCGGCGCTCCAGGCATCGGCGGCCAAATGGGTCCGTTTTGGACAAATTTGCCAGCAACCGGCGAAATCGGACAATATGCGGCGGTAACTGTACTCAACCCTGCCGCTCCCACCCCCGAATTATCACGCCGGCCGCCCAGTCTAGCCTTTCACCGCCCATCACGCAAAATCGTAGTTCCGTTTCAGGGCCTTGCCCTGGCGGTGGCGCTCCAGGCCCAGATCCACCAGCCGGGTGATCAACTCGGGATAGGGCAGCCCGCTGGCTTCCCACAACTTGGGGTACATGCTGATCTTGGTAAAGCCGGGCAGGGTGTTGATCTCATTGACCAGCAGCGCCCCGTCGGGCTTGAGGAAGAAATCCACCCGCGCCAGCCCGTCGCATTCCAGCACCTCAAAGGCCTGCACGGCCATCTCCCGCACCTGCTCTTCCATTTTTTCGTCCATCTCAGCCGGGACAATCAGCTTCGCGCCCTCGGGGTCCAGGTACTTGGCCTCGTAGGAGTAAAAGGCGTGGCCGGGCAGAATCTCCCCAGGCCGTGACGCCCGCGGACGCTCCTCGCCCAGGCGGTTGCCCAGCACGGAGCACTCGATCTCCCGCCCCTCCACGCATTCCTCCACGAGGGCCCGGTGATCGTAGGCGAAGGCTTCCTCCAGGGCGGTGCGCAGGGCCTCCACGTTATCCACCCGGTTCACGCCCACCGAGGAACCCAGGCCGGCCGGTTTGACGAACAGGGGCAGCCCCCATTTCTGGGACAACTCCGGATAAAGCCTGAGCCCTTCCTCCAGCCCGCGCACGGTGACCCAACGCGCCACCGGCAGTCCGGCATAATGGAGCAGGCGCTTCATGACATCCTTGTCCATCCCGATTGCCGAGCCCAGCACGCCGGCCCCCACCCAGGGTACATCCATCATGCGCAGCATTCCCTGCAGGGCGCCGTCCTCGCCGTCGGTACCGTGAATGATGGGAAAGAACACCTCCACCTCCCATAGCCGCTCCCGCGTGGCGGGGTCGACCAGCCGGCAGCGGCCCTCCTCCGCAATGGGCAGCACCGCGGGTGCTTTGGGGTTGAGATGAATGCGGGCCGGGTCGTCCCGCTCCAGCAGCAAATCCTCCACGCTGCCCATGCGCCAGACGCCGTCCTTGCCGATGGCCACCAGCATGGGCGAAAAGCGCGGACGCTCCGCCGCGGCAAAGATGCTCTGGGCGGATTGCAGCGAGACCTCGTGCTCGCCGCTGCGCCCTCCGCACAGGATTCCCAGATTCATGCCCACAGGCTTTCGCGGTTCGGGTGATGGGGAAGTTCAGGATTCGCCAACCTAAACCATTTTGCCCCGTTTGCCCACGGGGCGGGGCGCCGGCCCGCCCCCTGGATCCGTGCGCCGCGGCGCGCCACCCCCTGGATCCGTGCGCTGGTGCGCGGGCTCCCAACCCAGGGCGATGGCCTTATGGCTGAGGCGCGCCAGGGGCAGTTTGCGCAGCGTGCCGGGGGCGGCCCAGCGCAGGGGCTGGCCGGAGGGAGTGGAGGCCCGGGCTGATGAATGCTCCTCCTTAATCTCCGCCCTATAGCAATCCAGGTGCATCTGTATATGGGTCAGCCCGTGATCGACCACGCCCAGCTTGCGCGGAGGTGCGCAGAGCGGCAATTCCAGACCGTCCAGCAGCCGCGCCAGGGCGGCGGCGCACCCTTCCCCGCGGCGCCGCTCCAGCCAGGGAATCTCCCACAACCCACCCCACAAGCCCTCGCCGGGACGCTTGCGCAAGAGCACCCGCTTGCCCCGGCCCAGCAGCAGCAGCACGCCCCGCAACCCCCGCCGCCGCGCCCGGGGCTGCTTGCGGGGGAAGGCCTCGGGCGTGCCCCGCGCGTACGCGGCGCAGTGATTGGCAAGGGGACAAGCATTACAGGCTGGCGCCCTGGCGCGGCATACCAGCGCTCCCAATTCCATCAGCCCCTCGTTGAATGCGCGGGCATTGCGCACCGGCACCAGCCGTGCGGCGATTTCCCACACTCGGGCCTGCCCACGCGGCGTATTGACGGGATCAGGTAAGGCAAACAGCCGGCCCAACACCCGGCTCACGTTGCCATCCACGGCGGGGGTGGAAATATTAAAGCCAATGCTGGCGATGGCCCCGGCCGTATAGGGACCAATCCCGGGCAGGGAGCGCAGGACTTCCGGGGAAGCAGGCAGGACGCCGCCGTGATCGGTTACGATCCGCCTTGCCGCACGGCCCAGGTTGCGCGCGCGGGAATAGTAACCGAGCCCCTCCCAGGCCTTGAGCAGTTCCTCCTGTGGCGCGCCGGCAACGGCGGCCACATCGGGAAATGCGGCCATCCAGCGCGCGAAATAGGGCAGCACCGTCTCCACCTGGGTTTGCTGCAGCATAATTTCCGAAATCCAGACTTGGTAAGGATCGTACCGTTCGCGCCAGGGCAGGGGCCGCCGGGCTTCGGCAAACCACTTCAGCAGCGCCTTGCGCAGCGCACCATCCTTCCCGCGTTGCGGTGGAAGACCTTTCCTCAGTTGCCGCGCGGATACCATCGGTTCCTGTCTCGCTTTTTGGCGGCCTATTGTTCAGTTTCGGCGGCCTGCCGCGCCGGGGCCGCCTTTACGGGTGGTTTGGCGGAAATAAAAATCAAGCACCCGGCGAGCATCATCGCCATCAATATTTGGTAGAACAGGGTGTAGTCCCCCGTGCGGTCATAAATATACCCCCCCAGCCAGGGACCCACCGCGCCGCCAAGCACGATGGCCGGCTGCACCGTGCCGTAAATTTTCCCAATGGAGCGCCGCCCGAAGTAGTCTCCCCATACTTGGGTGCTCAGGGCCAGCCAGGGCCCGTGGCAAAAGCCCTGCACCACCGCCCAGACGTACAGGTCCGTTGGCGTTTTGGCGGTCAGGATCAGGTACAGCCCCAGGAACTCCCCCAGATTGAGCAGCACCAGCCCCCAACGCACCGTGGTGTACTCGACGATGAATCCCCAGATGAACTTTGCGAACACGCCCACCAAAAAGAAAGCCGCCCACGCCGATCCGGCGACGATGCGGGAGAACCCGAGGCTTTCCATATGGGGCACGGTGTTGGCGAAGTAGCCGGCGACCATCAGATTGTTCATCATGATACCGCCCAGCACCAGCCAGAAGGTGGGCACGCCCATGGCTTCCCGCAGCGTCCAGTCCTCGCCCTGTTGGACAGCGCCTTCATGCTGGGATTGTGAGCCGTGGGACAACTCCCGATGCCCGGCCATGCCCAGGTCTTCCGGGGCATTTACCATCAGCAGCCACCCAGGCAACACCACCAACACCACCACGAACAGTCCCTGCACCGACAGGGCCACCCGCCAGTCGAAGACTTCGATGAGGAAGGCCTGCACGCTGATGAAAACGAATCCGCCCAGAGAGGAGCCCATCATAACCACCGCCATGGCCCGCCCGCGGCGCTTCACAAACCAGCGGGTGACAGTGACGTTGCTCACCAGAAATCCGGCGCCGATGGACAGCACCCCGAACATCATCCCGTAGAGCAGGTATAGCTGCCAGATGGCGTTGATATTTCCCAGCAGGAAATAACAGGTGGCGCCAAACAGACCGCCTCCGACCATCAGCGGCCTCACCCCGAAGCGGTCCACCGCGCGGCCCAGCATGGGCGCGAAGATGGCGCCGAACACCGTGCCCAAAGTCGGCGCCAGGGCGATGGCGCTGCGGCTCCAGCCGAAGTCTGTCTCGAAGCGCGTGACGAATAGCCCAAAGCTGGTATTGGCGCTGAAGGTGGCCAGGTTTGAGACGAAGATCACCCCAACGATTACCCAGCCGTAATAGAGCCTGCCGCCAATCCGCCGCGCCAGATGCTCTCCGAAGCCACTTTTCATGCCCGCACCATTGCCGTTTGCACCGGTTCCCGCCAAATGCGGAAAAAACCGTATTGACCGTTGCCCATCCGGGCGAATTATTCAACCTCCGTATCACGGCATGGCGGCGGATATGGGGCCAAGCCACGGGGTTTCAGTAATATCACGGGGGACGGCCGGGCGGCGGGCTTGCCTCCCTCTTTCCATTGCGCGAAGTTAGTGGGCAGAATCCGCGGTGCCTGGCGCGCAGCGGGAGGGGGAGCGATTCAGGAGTTGTGGCATGTTTACGGGAATCGTCGAGGAACTGGGCGAGGTACGGGCGCTCTCGCAATCGGGATCGGGCAGCCAGCTCACCCTGCGCGGAGAGCTGGTCTGTCAGGGCACGGGGCTGGGGGACAGCATTGCCGTAAACGGCGTCTGCCTCACCGTGACATCCCAGGACGGCGACCTGCTCAGCTTTGGTGTCGCCCCGGAAACTTTGTCCCGCAGCAATCTCGGTGATCTCAAAGCTGGGGACAAGGTGAACCTGGAGCGATCCCTGACACCCCAAAGCCGCATGGGCGGTCACTTCGTGCAGGGCCACGTAGACGGTACGGGACGGCTGGCCGGGCGGGAACCGGACGGGGACTCCCTGCGGGTGCGCGTGGAGGCGTCCCCGGAGCTGCTGCACTACATGGTGCCCAAGGGCTACATCGCCGTGGACGGCACCAGCCTCACCCTGATCGACGTGTTGGAGGACAGCTTCACCTTCATGCTGGTGGCCTATACTCAGCAGAACATTGTGCTGCCCGGCCGGCCCCTGGGCAGCAAGTTGAATCTGGAGGTGGACATTCTCGCCAAGTACGCGGAGAAATTCATGCCCTCCGGCCGCTGAGCGGGGCAACCCCCCGGCCAATACCGTCCACCGCAGCGCCAGCCGCGCCACGGGCGCGCATCAGATGCCGAGCAGCAGCCTGTAATACAGCAATCCCAGGTACTCGTGCAGGGCCGCGCTGCTGTCCGTGAGACCCCCCATGCTGGGAAAGTAGTCTCTCCACGTATAGGCGCTTCCCATGGCCGCATGCCCGGCCGGCACGGGAATTCCCTGTACCCCAAAATGCGCGAAAGTCCTCATGGCCCGCGGAAGATGATAGGCGGAGGACACCACGCAGGGCGAGCGCCAGCCCTTGGCATCCATCAGGCGCGTGGTCTGTCTGGCGTTTTCCAGCGTGTTGCGGCTTTGCATCTCCAGATGGAGATAGTCCCGTGGCACGCCCAGGGATTTAAGAAAGCGGGCCATGCTCTCCGAATCTATTTCCTCTTCGCCAAATACGCTGCCACCGGACAGAACGATCGGCGCGGGCGCCTTGCGCCACAGGGCGAACGCCGCGAAACCGCGCTTGAGGCTGGCTGAAGACAGTTCCGGCCGGCTTCCCGCTTCGCCCGTGGCCTGAACGACTCCGCCCCCCAGTACAACGATCACATCACAAGAGAGGGAGGTGGGATCCCGCCATTGATAGCCGGTTTCCAGAGGGCCGAGCAAGCTATCCGCCACGGGCCTAAGGGAAAGGAAGTAAATCAGCACCATCAGCCCCCCCAAGGTGAGCAGCGCCGCCCGCCGCCGCCGGCGCAGAACCAGAATCAGCGCCACGAACAGCCCTGTCACAAACAATCCAGGGGGCAGTGCAAAGGCCGTCAGCAATTTCGACAGGACGAACACCCGATTCTCCTTGCGGCGCGGCCAAACCCAAGCCGCCGCATCCAGTGTCTTGGGGCCCTCGCACCACGGCAGTGCAGACATGCCATGCCGGGCGGCATGCCGCAGGGAACAATTCGTACAAGGGAGGGAAAAGCCCCTGCAAGCTACAACAATATTGCTGAAATGTCCGCGCAAACCCGCCGGAATTATGCGGAATTTTTCCTTGACTGCCCCCAAGGGAAGCCCTATTTAACCTTGACGAACTTAAGCGCGCGGCGCATCCTGCGAAGATTCCCCATTTGGAGTAATTGAGAGATGGATAAAGCCGCTTTCACGACGGGCCGTCCAGGCGCGTTTTATTATTACTGGTGGCGATTTACGCGCCTGCCCGGTTGAACTGACCCGCAACCAGGGCAGGCCCACACCAGGGTCTGCCTTGCCGCCACGGCTGCAGGGCAATTCGATCCCGATAGCCGGACGGCAAAACAAAGCGGTGCCGCGCAATCAAGGCTATGGGGACTCGCAGTCCACATAGCCTTTTTTGTTGCGGTAATTTGTATCCATATGGAACCAACATGTTGGAGAGAGACGAAATGATTATTCCCAAGGAACCCCGGCTGACCTCCCAAGAGGAATCCGAACTGGAAGAGATTACCGGTGAGTTCGACATTCATCTGCAAAAGATCGAGGGCGAGCACCAGACCGTATACGCGATGGTGGGCGATGAGCGGCACGAACTGCTGATCAACCGCCTGGAAGGGCTGGAGTACATTGCCCGGGTGGATACTATTCAACAGCCCTACAAGCTGATGGCCAAGGACTCCGAGTTGGCCAACCATACGGTGCGTGTTAACGGCACCGAAATCGGGACCGGATTCACCATCATTGCCGGGCAGTGCACAATCGACCCGAAGAACCCCAACTTCTTTCTGGAAACGGCCGAGGCCGTAAAGGAGGCGGGGGGCGATATTCTGCGCGGCGGCGTGTGGAAACCCCGCACCAGCCCCCACTCCTACCAGGGAGACGTGAAGGCCCTGGACATCTTGATGGAAGCCAAGGCCCGCACCGGGCTGCCCGTTGACACGGAGGTGATGGACGCGGAGCATGTAAGCTTGGCCCTGGATGCCGGTGTGGACATGTTCCAGGTGGGCGCCCGCAATGCCCTGAATTACGGGTTGTTAAAGGAGATCGGCCGGCAGATTAACGGCCGCTCCACCTGCGTGTTGCTCAAACGGTCCATGCACATGGGAAAGATAGAGGAGTTCATCCTCGCCGCTGAATATATAGCGGCCCAGGGCAACCCGAACATCATCCTCTGCCCACGCGGCACCACACCGACCATGGACGGATACCGCAACCACCCGGATGAGTCGATCACGGTGCTGCTCAAGGAACGCACCTGGGCGCCGGTGATTGTTGATCCTTGCCACTCGGTGGGCAAGGCGATCTACGTGCCTTTCGCGGCCATGGCGGCGGCCTCTTATGGGGCGGACGGGATAATCATCGAAACCCACGTGGACCCCATCCACGGCATAGGGGACGATCCAAAGCAGGCCGTCTCGCCGGAGGTACTGGCCCGCATCATTCGGGACACCAAGGCCATACACGAAATGCAACTGGGTCACACCAGGCACTTGGCCCACAACGCCTGAGATCCAGGCTAGTGGCGGCGGCGGCAGGACTCGCCCCCGGTTCGGCACAATAAGGATTCATGGAAGACGCGATCATTCAGGTAAGAAACCTGCACAAGCGCTTTGGGGAGATCACCGCCCTCGATTCGATCAGCTTCGACATCGCCCCCGGCACCATCACGGGCCTGCTGGGGGGAAACGGTGCGGGAAAAACCACCACCATCTCCCTCCTGCTTGGTCTGTTGCTGCCTTCCTCCGGGGAAATTCGGGTGATGGGCAGGGACATTCTGCGGGAGCGCTACCTGGCGCTTCCCCGCATGAACTTTTCCTCGCCCTATGTGGACCTGCCCTACCGGCTCACCGTAGCGGAAAACCTCCGTATCTACGCCCTGCTCTACGGCCTGAGCTCCACCAGGGCGCGCATCGAACAGCTTGGGGAAGAGCTGGATTTTTCCCATCTGCTGAAACGGCGGTACGGCCAGCTTTCCGCCGGCCAGAAAACGCGGGTGGCACTGGCCAAGGCGCTGCTCAACGAGCCGGAACTGCTGTTGATGGACGAGCCCACCGCCTCCCTCGATCCGGATATGGCCGACTACGTGAGGCGCTACCTGACTGCCTACCAGCAGCGCAGCGGCGCCGCGATCTTGCTGGCTTCCCACAACATGACCGAAGTGGAACGGATGTGCGGAGATGTGATCATACTGCGCGCGGGAAAGGTGGTGGACCGGGGAACCCCCGCCGGACTGATCGGCCGCTACGGGCGTAAAAACATGGAGGAGGTGTTCATTCACATCGCCCGCGGCGCGGACGGCGGGGATGATGCGGGGAGGGTGGCGTAATGAACACCGCCGCCGTTGTATTTTCTCCCCGGCGGGTGGCCGCGATGGTGCTGCGCTATCTGTATCTGATGCGCAGTTCCTGGCCGCGGGTAATCGAGATGATCTACTGGCCCACCGTGCAGGTGATTCTGTGGGGATTCATCAGCAAGTTCTTCGCCACCAACAGCTGGTGGGTGGCCCAGGCGGCGGGGGTGTTGCTCAGTGCCGTGCTGCTATGGGACATCATGTACCGAAGCCAGCTCGGCGTTTCACTGATGTTCTTCGAAGAAATGTACTCACGCAACCTGGGCCATCTGTTCGTGAGCCCCCTGCGCGTGTACGAGCTGGTGGCCGCATTGCTCACCATGAGCTTCCTGCGCACCCTGATCAGCTTTGTGGGCGCCTCCCTGTTGGCCATCCCTCTATACAGCTTCTCCATTTACGATTTGGGATTCCCCCTGCTGATTTTCTTTTTCAACCTGATCGTGACCGGCTGGGCGGTCGGGCTGATGGTGGCCAGCCTGGTCATGCGCTATGGGCTGGGAGCGGAAAGCCTGGCCTGGGTCGCGATATTCGCCATTTCCCCCTTGACCGGCATTTACTACCCTGTCTCCGTGCTGCCGGAGTGGCTGCAGTACGTGTCCAATTCCATCCCTTCCACCCATGTGTTCGAGGGCATGCGCGCGGTGATGATCGACCATACCTTCCGCTTCGACCTGCTGTCCAATGCGCTGCTGCTGAACGCGGTATACATGGCCGTCGGGATCTTACTGTTCGTACAGGCCTTCCAGGCGGCCCGCCGCAACGGACTGCTGCTGCAAATCGGGGAGTAGGGCCTCACCCGTTGCGCCTAGGCGCTCCCTCACAATGCAAATCACCCGCATCGGTTTTTTTATTGACAGCGGACTGCCGCATCTGATTAGTTAACCATATGGTTAACTATAGCGACCCACAACTGACCCGTGTTTTTTCCGCCATGGGCGATCCGACCCGGCGGGCCATCGTGGCGCGGCTGGCCGGAGGCGGCTTGACCGTATCGCAGCTCGCCGCGCCGTTTGAGATGTCCCTGCCCGCCATCTCGAAGCATCTGCGGGTGCTGGAAGGGGCCGGGCTGATTTCGCGGCGCATCGCGGGACGCACACATCATTGCAATCTGGAAGCGGCCGCCATGAAATCCGCAACGGAGTGGCTGGAGCAGTACCGGAGATTCTGGGAACCCCGCCTGGACGTCCTGGGCGAATATCTTGCTGAAACCGAAAATACCGAGGAGTTGCACGATGGAGAATGCAAAGATTGAAGAGGATATCACCCTGCGCATAACACGCACCTACCCGGCGTCACCGGAACGGGTGTACAAAGCCTGGACGGATTTGCAGGAACTGAAGAAGTGGTTCGGCCCCAAGGGCACCACCGTGCCCGAGGCGGAATTGGACCTGAGGGTGGGAGGCCGCTATCGCATCACCATAGTGGAATCCGACGGCACCCACATAGTGGGTGGGGAATACCAGGAAATTTCACCGCCCCACCGGCTGGTATTTACCTGGAAGTGGGAGCATGAACCCGAGGATTCGCCGGCCACCCTGGTGACCGTGGAATTCGTGGCGAGGGATTACGGCACTGAGTTGATGCTCACCCATGAGCGCTTTCCCTCCGCCGACGTGCGCGACCTGCACGATCAAGGCTGGAGCGGCTGCCTGGACGGATTGGCCGAGGCCCTGGCCGCCTAGCAGGCCGCCGCTTTGTATTTTACCGGGCGCCTCCTTATCACAGAGAGCCGCGCCTGTTACCACCCAAGGAGCAAGGCCATGAACAATACCCACGACAAGCGCTTTCCCGGCGAAGACAGCGCATACCGCGAGGCGCGCAACGAACTGCTCGCCGAAGAACAGGTGCTGCGCGGGCAGATCGAGAAAGTCGCCAACCTGAGGCGGTACCGTCCCCAGGGCGGAAAATTGCAGGAGGACTACGTCTTCGAGGAAGGCGCGGCGGATTTGTCCGATAGGGAAACCGTCGTGCGGACCCGGTTTTCTCAGCTTTTCCGCGAAGGAAAAAA
>JAPUIH010000149.1 GCA_027297205.1 SAR324 cluster bacterium
CCCCTGACCTCCAACCTCAATCCACAAAGACGGCTGGTTAGCAGCGGAAAGAGCGACACGGGCTACTCGTTCCTGCTGGGCAAGCGGTTCGGTCCGTTGATTGCCCATTATCAGCTGGGTAAAATTCGATTGCAGATACCAGGGAAGGAATTCGAGACCGAGCGCAAATTCCGGATGTTCGCGCTGGAGGCGCAGGTCAATCAGAATAATGCGTTCATTGCTCAGGTGGTTTCCCAATCGAAATTCTTCAGCAGGCAGGATTCCGCGTCGACAATTGATCTGGATCTCGCCCGTGACACGGAATTGTTGACCCTGGGCTTCAAGCATGGCCGCAAGGGCTTCCAGCTTACGCTGGGCTTCACCGAGGACATCAACAGCACCGTCAACGAGGCAGACGTCACGTTAACCTTGGAGTTGGGATGGCAATTCTGAAGCGCCTCAAGCTGATGTTGCTGTGCCTGACCTTGGGTCTGGCGCTTGCCGTGGGCCTTACCTCCTTGCCGGAGAGCGCCCAGGCTCAGCGTGTAAGATTGCCCAGCTTCGTGCGATTCCCACCGGTGGCGAAATACTTCTTCACCATCAAGTACGGCCAACAGGATGCGGCGGGAAACAGCGACAACCTGGTGGATGATTTTGCGGCGGAGCACGGAGCGTTGCAGGGAGACCGGGTGGCGGACACCATCGGGGCGGAACTGGATGTGGTCCAGTTCCCCAATCCCACCTTCGGGGCTGGCTTTGGGCTGGAACTTCACTTTTATAATAAAAACATGACCTTTGCCGATCAGGCGCAGCTGGAGTTAAAGGGCAAGGCGATTTTGTACAACCTTAAGTTATACGCGCGGGCCGGTATCGTGTTGGCTTATTTTGGCCTGGGAAGCGGCAACTACTTCGTCAAATACACCGAGAGCACCGCCAGTGGCGTGGTGTCGTTCCGCGATACAAGCCGCAACGTATTCACCACCAGGGCGGGTCTGCGCCTGCTTCTGGGCGGGGTAAGCCTACTGCTTGAATATGGACGCAACCGCGCCCCGGTGATAATCGAGACCCGACCAAACCGGCCGGTGTTGGACCTGGGAGGTGAGTTTCAGACCTTGGGTTTGGCCCTCAATTTCTGAGGCCGGGGAGTGGCGCGGGGCGATCATCACCATGCAGCGGATCGCATTGCATGACGCCCGGTGCCGGTGAGTGGTGTGGGCGGCTTTCAATACAACCATCAATCTGGTAGTAGATGGTTGAAATCCCAATGGAATAAGGAATCACCGTGGCAACGGACGAAGCCGTCTCCGCGCCCGAAACGGGTACGGAAGCAGAAACCGAACAGCATGGGAGAGGGAGCGGCCCGCATAGCGGAATCGAGCTGGGCCGGCGGGCCGTACGCCTGCATCAACAGGGGCAATCCCGACAGGCGCTCCCGCTGTTGCAGCAGGCGCTGGAGTTGCAGCGCGAATCCGGGGGTGCCGAACAGCCGCAATTCGCCGTGCTGCTCAACAACCTGGGGGTGGTTTCCAGGGAATTGGGCAGAATGGACGATGCCATGCCCTTCTTTCTGCAGGCCCTGGAGGCCGATCGCGCCACGGTGGGGGAGGCGGACCCCCAATACGCCACCCACCTCAACAATCTGGCGGGTCTGCACCAGGAGTTGGGGGACTTAGACCAGGCGCTGCCGCTGCTGGAGCAGGTGGTGAATATCGACAAAGAAACTTTGGGGGAGGACAGCCCACAGTACGCGACACATGCCAACAACCTGGGTGTGCTGTACCTGCAAATGGGCCGGCCGGATGACGCCTTGCCTTATTTGCAGCAGGCAGTGCAGGTGGGCAAGGCAACCATTGGCAAGGATCATCCCAAATACGCTTCGAGGCTCAATAATCTGGCTCTGGTGTACAGCTACCTGGCCCAGTCCGAAGAAGCCGAGAGCCATTTCAGCGAAGCCATCCAGATTGGGGAGAAAACCCTAGGCGGAGACCATCCGGAGTATGGCATCCTGGTGGTGAACATGGCGATGTTCCACCGCAAGAGGATGCAGCATGACGAGGCCCTGCGCCTCGTGAAACAGGCTCGCCAGATTTTTCAGAACGCCCTGGGCGAGGAGCATCCCCATACCCAGTCCACGGGACGCTTCCTGGAAGCGAATGGATAAGTTGCCCGAACACCGGCATCGCGCCCTCCCGCCCGCCAAGACTCGTAAATCTTGATTCTCTTTACAGAACATTGGCCGCCATTTCGGCCAGGGAGGAGCGCTCGCCGCGCATCAGAGTGACGTGGCCCGCGAGGGGCAATTCCTTGAAGCGCTCCACCACGTTGCTGAGGCCGTTGGAGATGGAATCCACGTAGGGATTGTCGATTTGATAGGCATCGCCCGTGAGAATGATTTTTGTGCCCTCTCCGACGCGGGTGATGATGGTCTTAATCTCGTGGGGCGTCAGGTTTTGCGCCTCGTCCACGATCATGAACTGGTGCGGAATGCTCCTGCCGCGAATGTAGGTGAGGGGCTCGATGTTGATCAGTCCCTGATCCAGCAGGGCCTGGTAGCCCTTCGCAGGGTGGTGTTTGGAAACCGGCGAGCCGATCAGAAATTCCAGATTGTCGAATATGGGCTGCATCCACGGCTCCAGTTTTTGCTCCGCCGTGCCTGGCAGGTAGCCGATGTCCTTGCCCATGGGAAAAATGGGCCGCGACACCAGCATTTTCGTGTAGGTGTTCTCGTCCAGCATCATGCGCAAGCCCGCGGCCAAGGCCAGCAGAGTCTTGCCCGTGCCTGCCTTGCCCATCAGGGTGATGATGGACACGCCGGGATCAAGCAGCAAATCCAGCGCCAGGGCCTGTTGCGGATTACGCGGTGCAATTTCCCAGATGTCCTCGTCGAATATCTGCACCGGCGTGAAATGCTTCTTTTTTGCGTGGTAGCGGAATACGCAGTAGTCGCCCGGGTTCTGGGCATCCTGAAAAATCGCGCCCTCGTTAGGGTAGAACTTTCCTTCCAGCTGCAGAGTCTCCTTGCCGCGTTGGGCCTCCACTTCCCGCGCGGACACTTGGAACAATTGAAATCCGGTATGGATTTCGGTGGTGACGGGACGGTCGCCATCGTAGCCGATGGCTTCGATGCCCAGCGCATTGGCCTTTATGCGCAGGTTGGTGTCTTGGCTGATCAGAATGGTCTTGGCTTTGTTCTCCCGCGCCAATTGCAAGGCGGTGGCCAGTACCCGGTTTCCCGACTTGCGCATATCGAGATTGTGGGTGGAGGCCTTGTCGTCCATGCTCCACACCTGGACGCGGATGGTGCTGCCGTTGGGTTGGCGCACGCCATCGGCGAGGCTGCCGGCCTGGCGGTATTGGTCGATGGTGTTGGAGACCAGCCGTGCATTGCGGCCTGTCTCGGAGACTTCCGCCTTGAACTGGTCAATTTCCTCAATGGCGGTGATGGGGACAATCACTTCCCCGTCCGGGAAAGCGAGCAGCGCCTCCGGATCGAAGAGCAGGACGTTGGTATCGAGAATATAGCGGGTCTTGGCGGTCATCTAGTGCGCGAAGGCCATGATCGGCCCCTCACCGGAGTGAAAGACGCTCAGTCGTGTGAATCCGAATGAGCCACTTCCGCCGTCCGGAATCCAAGGTTGTGGTATTCTGAGAAGTTACCATAATTTTAATAGGCTTCAAAGCGAACGCGTGAGCCGCGCTGTGAGAGCGGGCTCAGGGGCCGCGCCAGGAGAATTCCGAATAAATGGCGTGGGTGTCGCTGGTGTTGAGCACGATTCCCTGGTCTTCGAAGCGGGTGGAGCCCAATGCCAGCACTTGGGGATCGCCGTGAATCTGGTTGAACATGTTAAAGGCCCGCACTTCCTGATCGCGCTCCGCCCCCCGGATAGCCTGAACATAGGTTTCACCCACGCCTTCGATACGCATGGCCTTGCGCTTGCCGTCATCCTCGAAGTGGATGGGCACGTACTTCGTGTCCAGGCGGGTGCCGATCAGATCAGCCAGAATTCCCCAGGTGCTGCCTCCCCGCCCCGTAAATATGTCCTCAAGAAATTCCCGTTGCGGCTCGTTCGCTTTCTCATCGATGTAGATGGCCTGAGTCCAGTTACCCTCGTACATGATCTGGGGCGCGTCGCAGACTATGAAAGCGTTGAGGCGGTCCAGTCTGGTATCTTCGCGTGCAGCTTGCCGGAAGTGAAAGGCCCAGTGGCCGATGCAGCGCTCAAAGTCGCAAGACTGCTTGAAAGAGATATGCGCCCGGCACAACAACTGACAATTGCAGTTTTCAAAGAACACGCCCTTGGCCCACCAATTGGCTGAACTTGCCATTGCGCTTCCCCTGCGAATGGGGTGAATTCGGATAGCGTGGAGCGCGGGCCCACGGTTGCCGTCTGCCCGGGCAGCCAGAGATCAGGCGTTTAGCAGACGATCCAGGTTCTGCGGGTCGAATCCCACGACCGATTCGCCATCGATGACGGTGACCGGCGTGGCGGATATGCCGAGGGCGATCAGTTCCTCGCGGGCCTGCTCGTCAACGGAGGGGTCTTTTTGCTCAAAGGGCACGCCTTTGCCGGCCAGGTATTCCTTAACGGCCGTGCAGGGCCCTCAAAAAGGGGTTGTATATACTGTCACTTGCTTCAAGAATTACTCCTATATCTGATCCCGCTTTGCCCGGTTGCGGTCAAGCTTCTCGCGCCGCGAGGCCTCGCCTTCTTCGGTCAGCCAGGGCTGCTCCTCGGTAAATACGAGCCGCTTCCACTCTTCGTGCTTCGACCAGGTAAAGGGTGTGTTGACAATCTCGCCCGGCTCGGAAGCCGATTCCAGCAGGCGCAATCCGGTCAGCAGCACCTCCCGCTGATTTTCCGGGTCGTGGGGGCGGCCGCAGGCATTGCCGAGGGGATAGTCGGTGAATACGGTCCTGGGGTTGCAGGCGCTGGCTGTGATGTCCCGGGCGTTGCTGAAGGTAACCGTGGAAATACCGTTTTCCTCCAAGTGCCGGGCGACCAGACTCACGGTCTGGTGGCAGACCGGTCACACGGGGGAGAGCAGAGCCACGTCCACGCCGTCCTCCCGGCACCGGCGCAGCAACTCAGGCGCGTCCACATCCAGGGTCTTGCGCTGGCTGTAATTTTCCTTGAGGCGGAAGTAATTCGCCGCCAGACTGCCCAGCAGTCCCTCGGTGTGTAGTTCCCGCAGCCGGGTCACCGGAAAGTAGGCGTTGGGGTCCGCCATTTCGCTCTGGGCCCGATCGTGATTGGCCACCAAATAGACGATTCTTTCTTCCGCGATATCACTGGGTACGGGCCAGACTTCCAGATCGTAAGATCCCATGTTGGAACCGCCCACCCGGAGCGCCCGCAGTTCCTCCTCGCTGAGGCCCTCTTCCGGCGCCAGAGTGAACCCGGCTGTGGAAATCAGCGTCACCCGCGATGCGGACAGCGTCTTGCGCAGGGGGGTAAAGGGTGCGGAATCGTTTTGCGCCCAGTTGTATATCTTGTCGTAGCCCTGGCTGCGGTAGTACGCGCTGGTCTTGTCGATATACTGTACGTAATCCATGACCTAACCTCGCAGGAACCATCCCTTCTTTCCGGAATCGTTATTGCAGACTAATGAAACCCCGCCAGACCTGTCAATCAGCCGGCGCTGGACGGCCACCATGAGAAGGGCTGTTGCTTCAATTCCGGCTTGCGGGCAAGGCTGGATTCAGGGAGCGGGAGGCGCGGGCGCGAGCAGGCGGGCCAACTCCTTGCGCCATTCCTTATCGGAGAGTTTGACGTGCCTGCCGTCCGCCAGCACCTTCCAGCAGCCGTCACTGGTATTGGCGAGTTCGATCACCCCGCCGTCGGTGGAGGATTCGGGTTGCTCCCCGTCCTTCGGCACCAGGGAGGTTTGCCCCTCCTCCGTTTCTACCGTTCCGTTTTCGCGCTTGCTCATGAGCGCTCCTTGAACCGATCTCCAGAGCCGGGTCATCAAACCAACTAGGTGGAGTTACTCATACTTTTACCATGGTCACCGGTGGCGCTCAAGAGGCCGGAAGGCTGGCTGGTGATTCGGACAGACTTGTCATGGCGAGCGCAGTGAAGAATCTTCTCCGTCACGGCATCAACGGTATAGATTGCCTGGTCTTTGGCTGGGTCGCCGCCCTGGTGGCGAGGGCATGTTGAATTTGCTAGGCTGTGCCGGGGCCGCACCCGGCGGCTCGCGTCCGGGCCAAGTAACACCCACCGTTAACCAGGATCGCCGATGAGAACCTGGATTCTCTGCTGGGCCGTCATCGCGATATTTGCGGGCACCGGTTCAGCCAATCCCTATATTCGCGGCAATCCGGAGGCCAAGCGCGGTGGCCTGCGCCGGGAGCATTTCAAAGTGCAGCCCCACAGCCTGCATCCGGTCAACGTTACGGATTACTACGGCAACCGGGTGCTGGACCTGATATACGAGTCCCTAGCCGCCACGGACGTGGAAACCCTGGCACATATACCGCAACTGGCGGAGCGCTGGGAAATCTCGCCCGACAAAAAGGTGTTCACCTTTTTCATCCATCCCAAGGCCACTTGGCAGGACGGCCGGCTTGTCACCGCAGAGGACGTGAAGTTCAGCTTCGACCTGCTCTTTCACAAAAAATTAAAGACCCGCGCCAAGTGGATGTCATACTACAACAGGATCGAAAAGGCCGAAGTGCTCGGTAAGCGCATGGTGCGATTTACGGTGCGCAGAGACCATTTTCTCAACTTCGTAAGGATGGCGGGCCTGCGCATCGTGCCTCGCCACAGGTTCAAGGGCAAGGACCCCAACCGCACCCCCCTCACCAAAAAGCCCATGGGCAGCGGCCCCTACACCTTCAAGAGCTGGACGAAGGGCGCGGCGGTGAAGCTGGCAATGCACAAGAACTACTGGGGGCGCGTGCTGCCCCAGAATATCGGCCGCTACAATGCAAAAATGCTGATTACCAAGATCGTCGCGGTGGACAAGGTGGCACTTGAATCCTTCAAGAAAGGCGACCTGGACCTGATCCGTCTCACCCCCGATCAATGGGTGCGCGAGACCTCAGGGGCGGACTTTGGGATGGGGGTGGCCTCCGGCAAAAAGCTGATCAAGGTGGACGTGCAAAACAAAGCGCCGCGAAGTTACCGCTACGTAGGCTATAATCTGGAATCGCCTCTGTTTGGGGATCGGCGGGTGCGGCGCGCCATCAGTCATCTGTTCGATCGGGAAACATATATCGAGAAGTTCTACCACGGCTTCCAGGTGAAGGCCGTGGGTCCCTTCCAGGCAAATTCGCGCTACTCCTCGCCCCGCGTGCAGCCTATCGAGTTTTCCATTCCCAAGGCCATTCGGCTGTTGAGCCAAGCCGGGTGGAATGACACGGACGGCGACAATCTGCTCGACAAAGAGGGGCGGACTTTCCGCTTCACCATCATGACAGCCGATCGGGAAACCTCGGTGAAAATTCTCACTCTCGCAAAAGAGGCCATGCGCAAGGCCGGGGTGGACCTGAACATCAAGGTGGTGGACTGGACCAACTTCCTGAAACTGATAGACGAGGTGAAATTCGATGCGGTGATGCTGGGCTGGTCCCGAGGGCCCTTCCCCGATCCCACCGCCCTCTGGCATTCCAAGGGCGCGGTGAAGGGTGGGCTGAACTTCGTGCGCTACCGCAATCCCGAGGTGGATCGTCTGATTGAAAAAGCGGTGAAATCCATTCCCGATAGCGAGCGGGTCAAGCTGTACCGGCGTATCCATGAGATCATCCACCACGACCAGCCCTATACCTTCATGTTGGAGCGCAGCCATATTCTGCTGGCCTACAACTCCAAATTCAGCACCGTGAAGCCGTGGTACACCTATGCCATCGGCGAAAATTACTGGTGGATAGACCGCCCGTCCCTCTGAGGACGGGAGGGGCGCGCTTGCGATGGGTGAGTATTTCCTGCGGCGGATTTTGTTCATGGTGCCGACCTTTATCGGCATCACCCTGGTGATCTTCGTCGTTATCAACCTTGCGCCGGGTGGGCCCATCGAGCAAATGCTCAGCCAGATGCGCTTCGGTGGGGAGATTGCCGGCGTGGCCTCCGAAGGGAGTCTCACGGGCACGGCCGGCGAGGGGGTCAACGAGGAGATCCTGGCCGAGTTGCGCAAGCAGTACGGCTTCGACAAGCCCTTGCTGGTGCGCTACGGCATCTGGCTGTTGAATCTGGCGCGGCTGGATTTTGGGCTGTCCTTCGTATACGACGAGCCGGCGATCGATGTGATTGTGGACAAGATGCCGGTCTCCCTGCAGTTTGGAGTGGCATCGTTCTTCATCACCTACCTGATCTGCATCCCCCTGGGCATCGGCAAGGCCGTCGCCGACGGGTCCCTGTTCGATACGGCCACCTCCGTGATCGTATTCGTGGGATATTCCGTGACGCCGCTCATGCTGGGCATACTCCTGATCGTGCTTTTTGGGGGCGGCAGTTTCCTGGACTGGTTTCCCATCTTCGGACAGGTTTCCGATCTTTATGACGAGTTGGGTTTCTGGGGGCGGGTGGGGGACCGCCTGCACCATTTCGTGTTGCCCCTGATTTGTTACCTGATCACAAATTTCGCCACCCTGACACTGTTGATGAAAAACGCCACCCTGGAGGAGATCAGCAAGGACTATGTGGTCACCGCGCGCTCCAAGGGGCTGGAGGAGCGGGTGGTGCTGCTCCGCCATGTACTGCGCAATGCGCTGATCCCCATCGCCACGGGCCTGGGGGGATTCCTGGGCGTGTTCTTTGTGGGCAACTTGTTCATCGAGCAGATATTTTCCCTGGACGGGATGGGTCTGCTCTTTTACAACTCCCTGCTGGCCCGGGACTATCCGGTGCTGCTGGGCATTCTCAGCCTGATCAGCATCATTCTCATGCTGGGCAATCTCATTTCCGATTTTCTCTACGTGCTGATCGATCCCCGCATCGATTTCGCCCATTAGGGCGCTCCAGGGAGGCCTGGTGGTGCCTGATTACGGGATGCCACCGGTGCGCATAAGGAAAATTCAGCGATGGCCATGAACGAAGTCGCAAATATCAGGTTGCGGGCCTTCCGCTCGCGGCGGCTTTCCTACTATTCCCTGCTGCTTTTGTGCTTGCTGTTTGGCATCTCCCTGTTCTCGGAATTGCTGGCCAACGACCGACCGATCGTGCTGCGTTACGAAAGGCAGATTTACTTTCCCGTTTTCCATGATTACAGCCCTCGCCTGTTCGGGCAGCGGAACACCTTCGTGGTGGATTACCGGGCCGTGCAAGGCAGCCTGGAGGCGCAGGGCGGCTGGGCCGTCTGGCCGCTCATCCGCTGGGGACCCTTCGAGACGGACCAGTCCCTCGAGAGCTTTCCATCTCCGCCCAGTGGCCGGCATCTGTTGGGTTCGGACGACAAGGGGCGGGATCTGCTGGTGCGTCTCGTTTACGGCTTCCGGCTGTCCATGATCTTTGCGCTTTCCGTGTGGCTGCTGTCCTTTGCCATTGGAATGTCGCTGGGCGCCTTGCAGGGCTTCTTCGGGGGCCGTGTGGATTTCTACGGACAGCGGTTGAGCGAAATCTGGAGTGCCGTGCCGGTGTTATTCCTGATCCTGATTCTGATCGCCATCTTCACGCCCAGCCTGGTATTGTTGATCGGGCTCTTTTCCCTGTTCGGGTGGACGGGTATCGCGCAGTACCAACGCGCCGAATTTCTCAATCTGCGCCGCAGGGACTTCGTGGAAGCCGCCCGCGCGCTGGGCGCCTCCAACCGGCGCATCATGTTCCGGCACATCCTGCCCAATGCCATCACCCCCGTGGTCACCTTTACCCCGTTTACCATCGCCAGCGGCATCACCAGCATCGCCGCACTGGACTACCTGGGCTTTGGCGTGCCGCCCCCAACGCCCAGTTGGGGCGAACTGCTCTTGCAGGCGCTGACCCATTTTACGTCGGCTTGGTGGATTGCCACCTTTACGGTGGGCAGTATGTTTTTCGTACTGCTGCTGCTGGTGCTGATCAACGAGGGAGTACGGGAGGCGTTTGATCCCCGCAAAGGGAGAGGCTAACCAGAAAGATACCATAAACTAAGCGTTTAAAAACAGGTATACAGGGGAAATTCCCGGAAGCTAAAATGAGAGCCTAACCGCTCCGCCCGAATGGCGGAGGCTGAAGCGATCCGGCTTGGCACCAACTTCCTTTGGGGGGAAAGGAGTTCCATGGCTGTTATTACAATCACAAGAGGCCTCCACAGTGGAGGCGAGGAAATCGCGGATTTCGTGGCTGAATCCCTGGGCGCGCGCTGTGTAAGCTCAGAGGTGCTGGGCGAGGCCGCAAGGAACTATAACGTTCCGGAAACCAAGGTCAGTGAGGTGTTCGAGACCTCGCCTTCGTTTTGGGAGCGCATGACTGAA
This sequence comes from SAR324 cluster bacterium, assembly GCA_027297205.1. Lineage (GTDB taxonomy): Bacteria > SAR324 > SAR324 > SAR324 > JACQKK01 > JAPUIH01. Next base: position 10,370 of record JAPUIH010000149.1, read on the forward strand.
AGCCGCCGCACCTATGTCGCCTATGTCCAGGCCACCCTGGCCGAATGGTCCCAGGACGACAATTTGGTGTACCACGGCAACGCGGGCCAGGGACTGCTGCGCGAGGTTCCGCACGTGCTCAAGGTGCGCCTGTTGTATCCGATTCCCTACCGGGTGCGGCGAATTATGGATCAGTTCGGGCAGACGCAGGAGCAGGCCGAGCGCTTTGTCGAGCATATTGACGACGAACGTACCAAGCGCACCCGGTACATGTTCAGTGCGGATTGGCGCGACCCCTCACGTTACGACATCATGCTGCGCATGGAGAAAATTCCCAAGGAATGCGCCGGAAGCATCATTCTGGACCTGGCGGCCCGTCCGGAGTTTCGTCTCAACGACGAAAAGCGGGTAAAGTTCCAGGACTTCATTATCAAGGCGCGCACATACGCTCTGCTGGCGTCAACGGTAGTGGGCCGCCTCAGTTTGATATCGGTCACGGTCAACGAGGGTGTGGTCACCCTGGAAGGCACCCTGACTTCCCATGAGGCGATGATTGATCAGATCGTGGAGGAGGTCGAAAGGCTGGAAGGGGTGAAACACGTCAACAACGAGATCATCGTGGGACTGGTATACCACGAGTGGAACGTGTAGGCGTCCTCAAAGGTGGATGTGCTGACGCGGCTAGTGACCCACTGCAACCCAGCCACTGGCCGCAAGCAGGAACACTCCCACCTGCATCAGCACCAGCAGTGCATAGATCCAGTCCCGCTGCCTTAGCAGGCTGGGCAACACACAGAGGTAGGCCACCAGGGCCACGCAGGAAAGCAACACCAGCCCCAAAAGCGCCAGCATATCCCCGTGGCCGAGCAACCAAACCCAGTCCCAGCCCCCCGGAAGACCGGATTGCCGGATGAATTCTGTGGTGGGCAAGCCCCAGTTCCGGATTAGATTTTCAATGGGCAGATATGGTCCGAGCCATCCGGTGACGTAAAGGAAGAACCCGGCCAGCGTGAGGCCCACGCCGATCCATACGCCATACTGTTCAACGGCGGCGAAGACGCGCTTTAAATCTTCCGTGCCCGCCGCCGCGGGTTCCTTTGACCGCGGGGCCGCTTTCATATTCCAATTCCCTTCAAGAAGGAGCGCGCGCCGGCCAGCAGCAGTACCCCCAGCACCACCCAGCGGATTACCCCCGGCCGTGTCCGCACCAGCAGCCGCGCACCAAGTCTGGCGCCGAGCATGATTCCCAGCGCCGAAGGCGTCGCAATGAGCGGGATCACCGCCCCTTGATTAAGATAAATCCAGGCAGCCGAAGTATCCGCGATGGCGAGCAGGAAGTAGCTTGTGCCCACCGCGATCTTTAGGGGTACGCCCATCACCAGAGTCAGCACGGGCACGTTGGCCCAACCAGCGCCAAGGCCGAACATGCCCGCCATGAAGCCCACCCCGCAGAACAAAAGCAGGCCCACCGCCATGTGCCGCGGGGCCCAAGGAAGCGATTGCCCCTGCGCCGCATCAAAATACACCCCCTCCAGCTTGAAAAACCGGGCGATGCGGTCTCCGCCACCGGTCTGCCGCGCCGTGGCAGGCCTGAAGTACAGCATCAGTGCGAACATCCCCAGGATAACCAGACCCAGCAGAAGTTGCACCGTCTCGGCGGGCATGGCCAATCCCAGCCGGGCGCCGAAGATAGCCGCGAACGAGGCCACCAGGGCCAGGGGCATGGCCAAGCGCAGATGGGCGAGGTTTTGCCGGATCAGGGTCGGCCCGGCGGAAAGCGCTCCGGTGAGGGCGACCATCAGCCCTGCGCCACGCACAAAATCGATGTGCAAAGAAGGCATCAGTGCGGAAACGATCGGTACGAACAGCACCCCGCCGCCGATTCCCGCCATTGCGGCCAACACACCCAGCGCCGCGGTAAGAAAGAACAATGCAATGGGCCAGACCCACCAAGGCCAGAGATCGGGGAGGGCTTCCCTGGCAGCCAATGCGGGATCACCCCAAATCAAAAGGACGGCACAAAGCAGCAAGGCGAGGCCATATCCTGCTGTTAGGCGATACCGGGCAATTGCTTTCAACAGTCCTGTCAACCCGGCGCCTCCATAATTGTTGATTACCACCGCCATGGAATGGAATTGCACCATGCCCCTTGCGATGCCCGGCGGCTTGAGGCCTTGTGCGCCGCAATTCCCCTGTTGCCGATCTCCTCGTTTCCGTGGAAGCAGGAAACGTGGAAGTAGCGATTTCGTATTACAGAACATCGCAAAAGATTGTCAAACGCTCAGGGGGTACAGCGCCACGATAGTATAAATTTCATTATTGCGAGGCTGAATAATATACTTTCGCCGCGTATAGTGGTGAGTTGATTGATCCTGTCGCAGGGTGAACACGTATTTGGAATCGGTAGGATTTCATCTCGCCGCAAATTCCAGTGCGATTGTTATTTGAAATTTGTCAGAGGTTTGTTTTGATTGATCATCTCAATGGACGGCGGTGGCTGCTGCTCGCGGGTTTGCTGGCTTTGTTTTTGCCAAATCAGGAGGTTTGGGCGCAGCAGTACGGCCAGCCCCTGCCCACCGTGAACAAGGATCAGCTTGCCGTTGGCGTGGCGCTGGCCAATTTCAACCGAAAAATACGGATTTCCGGCTTTCAGTTATCAAGCGACAACACCAGGGAGACCGTATTCGTGGATTGGGGCTACCAGGAAAATGCAATGTTCCGCGGAGAGTTCAGTACGGTAGACTTGGGATCCTCCCGGGGGAGCGAGTTCGCCTTTAGTTACCGCCGTTCAATTGGGGAGCCCACGGAAGTGGGTGACGGGGACATGACAATCAAAAAGGGATTCCTCGCCGGGATACGCAAGGGGGAGGTTTCTGATCAAGGCATTGAGGCCGATTTTCTCCAAATTGATTTGGCCGCCGGTGGCGTGATCGACATTGACGAAAACAAATACGTGTATTTTGCCGCCATTTTCAGCAAGCTGGATGGCACCATCACCGTCGCGGGAACGGATTTTGATTTCGAGGGAGATTCCAGTCTAGGCATTTATGGCGGGGGGACTTTCAAGCTGGACAAGAGCCTCCTGATTGGGGCAGAGATGCACTTTCTCTTTGGATCAGGATTTGGACTTTTTGGCAGACTTACATTTTGACATTACACGGTGCGGCAGCCGGTCCACAACGTTTCGCTTCCCGCCTGGAGTGCCCTTGTCCGTGACGCGTCCTCGTATTTCCCCCCACTTCCCAGCGTCCGGGGTTTTGGCTTGGCGCGTGCTCACGGCAGTGCCGTGCTTGGCCCTGTTGATAGCAATGTTGATCCCTGTGCCCGTCCAGGGAGCCACCGGTTCCTGCCAGGGAGGGTTATTGGAAAAGGTGCAGCGCACCTACCAGGCCACAAAGAGTTTTGCGGGGCAGTTCGAGCAGGTTGATCAGCGCAGTGACGGAAGCTTCCAGCGGGCGCGGGGCGAGCTGGCCTACCGTAGGCCGGGGAACATGCGTTGGCGTTACGATCCGCCCCATGAGCAATTATTGGTTACCGATGGAAAGACCGTCTGGCTGTTCGATCCCTTGCTGGACAACGTTACCGTGCAGCCCCTGGGTAATCTGACCCAGGGTACCCCCCTGTCGTTCCTGCTCGGTGTGGGCAACCTGACCGACGACTTCATCTGCCGGCCTCTCAGCAAAGCACCTCCGGAAGATGGGCTGATCTACCTTGAACTGCTGCCCCGCAAGCCCATCCCAGGCCTCGCCTATATCCAGTTGGGTGTACATTCGGGCGCGGTTGGCATCGGGGTGCTGCGCATGGTGGACCGTCAAGGCAACTTGCGGCAAGTGCGGCTGAGTAAATTGAAAACCGGCGTTGGCTTTCCCAAAGAGTACTTTACTTTCCGCATAGAGGAAGGAATGGAAGTAATCAGCAAATAGCGCACTGTTGTCCGGATTGGCCCTGTGAGGACCGTATTGCTGACCGCGCGGCACCCAAGGACTGTATCCATTTTTCACAGGTTTTCGGCCCGGTGGCCCGCGCAATCTCCATTTGGAAGCCCGCCGTTGCCGCGATTGCGCCTTCATTACGCCATCCAGTGGCATCACACGCGAATTTGCATGCTCCTTGCAATTCCTGCCTATAACATCCGTCCCGGCCCGGAATTCGTATATCGTATGTGACGGACAGAATTTCGGACAGGCGGGATTGGGCAACTGGCGCCGTTATGCGCTCCGCACGGTGCGGTACGTCCAGATTTCGCCATACTTTCTCGCGGCGCACGGTGCCCGCGGTTGCCGTGGCGTAAGCCAGCGAACGAACAGGCAACTTAATGCGCTTTTTTCTATTGCAGTGGCACGGATCACGGCGGTGGTTTTTGCGGGACAAGTCTCTGCGGCATACGGTCAGGTCCCTGCGCGGCTTGTGCAGGGCAGGGTTTCTGCTCTTCGCTTTGATGATTGCCGCCGATCTGGCGGGCATTCTCGATACGAATGCCTCTCATACCTATCCCTACCGCAGATTGGGCCAAAATCCGCGCGCCCTGGCTCTGGGCAATACAGGTATCAGTTATTCCAACGATGAAATGGCGCTGTTTTACAATCCCGCGGGGCTAGGTGCCGTAGAAAACAGCTGGGTGGAAATCCTGCCCATCGCCGTGGAGGGATCCGAAGCTGGCATCGAACTGATCAGCGACGTGGCAGGTGGCACTCTGGGGACCACCGCCGAACTTGTCGCCAAATATACCGATCAAGAAATTCATTTGCGCGGGTTCTTTTACCCGCATATCCTGGTCAATTTTTCCCCCGGATTCACCATCGGTGCGGCCTATTTCCTGGAGACCACCCAGGAAATTACGCTTTTCAGCATCACAAACGCCGATGTGTTTTTCCGCGAAGATAAGGGCACCGCGCTCGGACTGGCCTTTCCCCTTTTCGATGGAAAAGTGCTGTTCGGATTATCCACGCGCAGCATCACGCGCACGGCCGGAGAACAGGAAAATATCGACCCGACCAACCCCGCCTATGGCGGCGAAATCGACATTGAATTGATGTCCGGCCCCACAGTTGGAGTAGCCGCCGAAACTGGGCAAGCCACGGCCTATGACGTGGGAATCATCTGGCGCATGGAATCCTTTCCCTCCTTGCGGGGTCAATTCGGACTGGTGGTGCAGAACATCGGGGATGTGGAATTTGACGGAATTACGGGAGCGGGATCGAAGATACCGCAGGAAATCAGCCTGGGATGGGCCTTTCATCCCCGCCTCACGCCCGCGATCCCGATGTTGATCGCTCTGGAATACAGAGATCTCACTCAGGACATCAATGATGATGGCCGAACGCCCGTGCGCACCAGCGACGGATCCGCGGCCAAGCGCACCCACTTTGGCATTGAAATAGGCTTCCTCCCCTTGGACGGCTCCACCAACCTGATTACTGTCCGGGCGGGTATTAATGGAGATTCGCCCTCCTACGGAGTTGAATTCTCGCTCTGGCACGCCTTCACCATTCAGTACGTGATCTTCTACGAGGAATTTGGGAAAGGCGCTGGCCAGGACAGCCGCAAGCGGCAGTTGCTGCAGTTCAACCTGCTCGGATTCTAGGGCATGCGATTCCCCGTATTGCCATTTGCTATCCTCAGTGCGTAGATTGCGTTGACTGCCGGGCGGCGCCATCCGCTTCCCTGGCGGCGCGCCGCAAGGCTGACCGCTTGGCCGGGCTTTCAATATCTACCGCAAGGACCGCCGCATGCTGATCGGTGATCTGCTTCGCCGCCGCGCCCGCATATCGCCAGGGCTGGAGTTTTGGTGCGAAGGGCCGCGAGTCATTACCTACGAGAAGCTGCACGGAGACGCGAACCGCGTTGCACGGGCTTTATTGGCCGAGAATCTCCGCCCGGGCGACCACATCGCCATCTGCTCCGACAATAGCTACGAATACGCCGCCGTACATTTCGGCGCGGCCATCGCGGGCCTTGTGCTGGCCCATCTCAGCAGCCGCCTTACCGCCCATGAACTGGCCCAACTGGGCGCACACAGCGACGCCGCGCTGATGTTCGTGGGCTCGAGGCAGATCGACGCCGCGGAGCAGGCCCGCCGCGCGCTGCCTCTGGTGCGGCGCTGGGTAAGTTTATCCACGACTGGAGCGGGGGAAGCGTTGCCGGGCTGGTGCGAGCTGCTGGACGAGTGGCTGGGCCCGCACAGTGATCAGGCGCCGGACCTGACTCGGTTCGCAGTCAAGCCGGAGGTTCCCGCCGTGTTTCCCGAGTCGCCTTTCCAGCTTCTTTACACCAGCGGCACCACCGGAACGCCCAAGGGCGTGCTGATCAGCCATCGTGGAAAACTGGCCCACGGCGCTTCCCACGTAATGAACATAGGTCTTCAGGAAGGCGACCGCCTGTGGAGTGCGCTGCCCCTTTACCATCAGTTCGCCCAATGGCTGATATTCGTCAGTGTGCCCCTGGCGGGAGCCACGGTAGTGGCCGCACCCGAGTTCGATGCGGGGCTGTGCTGGGAGGCGCTGCGCGGCGCGGGGATCACCCATTTGCCCGGCGTGCCGACCATGCTCTACCGGCTACTGGACGACCCCGCATCCGCCGGCGCGCCACCGCCCATGTTGCGTGGAATTGTATACGGAGGTGCGCCCATGGAGGCAGATCGGGTAGGGGCGCTGCGGCTGTGCTTTCCCGGCGCTCGGCTGTTCCAGGGATTTGGCCAGACGGAGATGGGTTACTGCCTGGGGATGCTGGATGCGGATCACAATCTGCGCCCGGAAAGCCTGGGCAAACCGGATATTTTCTCGGAAGTGCGTCTCCTCGATGAAGGCGGCAGGGAAATGCCCGACAACGAAGTGGGAGAGATCGTGGCATGTACACCCTATTTGATGAACGGTTACTACAAGGACCCCGCAGCCACGGAGGTGTTTTTTAGTTATGGGCGCGATTGGGGCCGCTCCGGCGATCTGGCGGTGCGGGACGAACAGGGGTTTTACACCCTGGCGGGAAGGCTGATAGATATGATTATCACTGGTGGCATGAACGTATATCCTCGGGAAGTGGAGCGCGTGCTAACCAGCCATCCAGCGGTGGCCGAAGCGGCGGTGTTCGGAATCCCCGACGCGGACTGGGGCGAGTCCGTGGTGGCCGCGGTGATCCTCCAGGAAGGAAATAAGGCAGTTGAAGAGGAGTTGATCGCCCATGCGCGCGAGCGGCTGGCTGGATTCAAGATACCGCGCCGCGTGGAGTTTCACGCGACCCTGCCCCGCACCCACAGTGGCAAGGTGCGCAAGGTGGCGTTGAGGGCGCCTTATTGGGAACAGGAGCCGTCCCAGCATTGAGGGTTTCACGGGATGGGCCGGCGGGATGTGGTTGTCACCTTGAATAAACGGGTGTTCTTTCGATTAACATACGGATTGCCATTATGCGGTTCAAGAAATTGAAGCTCAAAGTTCCCCTTGCGCTGTTGCAGCGTGTGGACGCCGCCGCGGCGCAGGTCAGGGCCTCACGCAAGGACTTTCTCCGTCAGGCCATCGAAAGTGAGTTGGAGCGCTTCGAACTGGAGCAGACCCGCGAAGAAATAGCGTTTCAGGAAATCCGCAGGAATGTTCTCGCGGAAGGACAGGCGGTGGACATCTTCGCCGAGGAGGAGTCCCCAGATGAAAAATCCGCCACGCATCATTGTGAAATGTGCATGAAGTCGCTCCCGCCGCCGCCCTTTCCCGTTCAGGGTCCGCTGTTCTGTGAAGCGTGTATGGGAATCGCCAGGGGCGCATTTATGCCTAAATAGCAGGTGGCGCCCCGTTGCCTTCCTTCCCCGCGCAGTCTCACCAGGGCATGCGGCGGTATTTGGAGAAATCCGGGTCGCGTTTGGCCTTCCAGGCTTCGCGCCCTTCCTTCCCTTCCTCGGTGCCATAGAAGAGATGGGTGGCGCCGTGGGCGATCGCCTGTATTCCATACACGTGGTCCGTATCCGCATTGAAGGCCGCCTTCAGAAAGCGCAAGGCCGTGGGGCTTTTGGTGAGAATCTTGTTGCACCAGAGGCGCGTTTCGGCCTCCAGGTCCTGATGGGGCACCACTTTATTGACCAACCCCATCGCCAGCGCCTCTTCGGCGCTGTACTGGTCGCAGAGATACCAGATTTCACGCGCCTTTTTCTCTCCCACGATGCGCGCCAGCAGAATTGAGCCAAAGCCCGCGTCGAAGCTGCCCACCCGAGGGCCTGTCTGGCCGAACTTTGCGCGATTGCTGCACAGGGTCAGATCGCAGAGCAGGTGTAGCACATGGCCGCCCCCCACCGCATAGCCATCCACCATCGCGATAACCGGTTTGGGCACCTCTCGTATCACCCGGTGCAATTCCCGCACATGCAGGCGGGGCGCTTCGGTCCGGTGGTCGATATAGCCCGCGTCCCCTCGAATATTTTGGTCCCCTCCGGTGCAGAAGTTTCCCTCCGCACCGGTAAGTACGATTACGCCGATTTGCTCATCGTCCCAAGCGTTCCGAAAGGCGGCCAGCATCTCGTCGATGGTGCTGGGCCGAAAGGCGTTGTACACCTGGGGGCGGTTGATGGTGACCGTGGCGGCGCCGTCGTGCGTGGAATATAGAATGTCCTCGAACTGCTGATCTGCCATTGAATCCTGCTCCTGATGGTTTCGCACCCGCGGAAGTGTGGCCAGGCGCGAGGCCGGTGTCTAATATAATTCTGATATATGATGTCCAATCGGAACTGATCATTATGGCAAAATTCCGCGCCCACGGCGATAGCCGCCCGCGGCAGCCGGGCGATTTTTCCGGATGCAACCCAGCGGCTGATTGGGACCGGGCTGCGCGGCAGCATCGGGAATGGGCATGTATGCTATAATCGCGAAAACGTGCCCACTTCAATCTGGCAACGTACAGCCGCGAAAAATTATGGTTCCAATCATGCAGTCCCGGCAAGGGTCTGTGCTGTCCTACGACGGTAAAGATAGCGATTCCGCGCCGTCCCTCTTGCACGGGCGGGCAGGTGCCGCCATGCGCGCGCTGCTGGGTTTGCTTGCACTGGCCGCTTTGTTCTCCGGCTGCTCCGACGTAGCTTACTATTGGCAGGCCGGCGTGGGCCAATGGGAAATCCTGAGCCGCCGGCGCGCCATCAGCGACGTGCTGGAAGACCCACAGGTGGACGAGCAGGTAAAGGGCAAATTGCGGTTGGTGCTCAAGGTGCAGAAATTCGGCCAGGAGCGGCTGGCTCTGCCCAGCGATAGCCAGTACCGCTATTACAGCGACCTGGGCAGGAAGTTCGTGAGTTGGCTGACGGTCGCCTCGGATGCCTATCAGATCAGGGAGTACCAGCATTGCTTCCTGATCGTGGGTTGCCTGGGCTACAAGGGTTTTTTCGAGAAGGAGGACGCGGATGCCTTTGCCGCGGACCTGGCGGCGCAGGGATACGACGTGATGGTGCGGCCGGTGAAGGCATACTCCACCCTGGGCTGGTTCGACGATCCTGTGTTGAACACATTCATCCGCGGCAGCGATCTGCAGTTGATCGCCACGATACTTCACGAACAAGCCCACACGCTGATGTTTCTCAAGGGCGATACGGCATTCAGCGAGTCTTTTTCCACTTTTGTCGAGGAGGAGGGGGTGCGCCGCTACTTGCTGCGGAGTGGAGAATCCGGTGCGCCGCGCCTGGCCAGGTACCTGGCCGTCAATGAGGACCGCCGCCGCTTCCGGGAAATTGTGCTGGGCGGACGCGAGCGGCTGGAAGGGCTCTACGCTTCCGGCAAACCAAAGGCGGAGATGACCGTGGAAAAGCGGAAGCTTTTCGCCCTGCTCAAGACGAACTACCAAAAGGCGAAAAAGTCATTTAAAATTGTGTCTTTCGACGGATGGTTCAATCGGGAGCTCAACAATGCCCACTTGGTGGGCTTTCAGCATTACCGCTCCTGGATCAATGCCTTTCGTGCCCTCTTTGAGGGTGAAGGCCAGGATTTCAACCGGTTTTACGGTGCGGTGCGAAAACTGGCCGAGCTTCCCAAAGAAGAACGTGAGGCCCGCCTGAAAGCCATGGAAGAGAACAGCATTGCAAATTCCTGATTTTAGACATGGCCCGGCCCGCAAGCCGCACTGGCTCAAGGTCAAGGTGCCCCAAGGGGAGCGCTTCAACTGGATACGCAACCGCGCCCACGGACTGAATCTGCACACCGTATGTGAGGAAGCGCGCTGCCCCAACATTGCCGAGTGCTGGCAAGGTGGTACCGCGACATTTATGCTGTTGGGGCAACTATGTACACGGGGTTGCCGCTTCTGCTCCGTGGCCACCGCCCGCGAGCCGGGTGCGCTCGATCCGGCCGAGCCGGGAAACGTTGCGCAAACCATCCGCGAACTTCAGCTGGATTACGTGGTGCTGACTTCGGTGAACCGTGACGATCTGCCCGACCAGGGCGCCTCGCATTTCGCGGAAACCGTCCGGCTGGCCCGCCAGGCCAGTCCGGAGTTGCTGGTTGAAGTGCTTATCCCCGACTTCATGGGGGTGATGGATTGCGTGCGGACGGTAATCGCATCCGGACCCGTGGTGATTGCCCACAATCTTGAAACCGTGCAGCGCCTGCAATCCATCGTGCGGGACCCGCGGGCCAACTATACGCAATCCCTGGACGTACTCTCCTATGTGCGCCGGGAGGCACCCGCAATCAAAACCAAGTCCTCCTTGATGCTGGGCTTTGGGGAGAGCGAAGGGGAACTCCTGGAGGCCATGCGGGACTTGCGGGCCATCGGAGTGGACTTTCTGACCCTGGGTCAGTACCTGCAGCCGGCGCGAGGCAAGCTCAAGGTACGGGAGTTCATTTTCCCCGAACGATTCAAGGCCCTTGAGCAGGCGGGGCTGGAGATGGGATTCGCCTATGTGGCCGCGGGGCCGCTGGTGCGCAGTTCTTACCGGGCCGCGGAGTTTTATATTGCCCGCGCTTTGCGCACTGGAGCAGCCACCCCCGCCTGACAAAGCACGCCCGTAAGGGGGGCGCATACCCTGCCATAGCGATTGGAAGTTGGATAATTTTTCGGCATCCTCTATACTGCGGTGGATGGCCTCCAGCGGATATGGAGGCGCATGACCTGGATTGTGGGCCTGCTGGCGATGCTGATCGTGCCATGGGTTGAATTCTGGCTCATGATGGGCCTGGGATTTTCCCTGGTCACTGTAACGGTGCTGGGACTGGTCACGGCTGCGGTGGGCTGGTGGCATGCCCGCAAGGAAGGGCTGGACCTATGGACGGAGCTTGAGTCTGATTTTCAAAACGGCCGTGTGCCGACGGCCGAAGCCCTTGACGCCATGATGATGGTGGCAGGGGGATGGGCGCTGATCGTTCCGGGCCTTATAACTGATATAGTGGGTGGCGTGCTGCTGGTACCGGCGATCCGCAGGCTGGCCACGGAGCCCATCCGGCAAATGATCCGCGCCCGGCTGCGCTGATCGGGGCCGGGCCATGGAGGCACAGGGCCGTTTGGGCCCACGGTTTCAAGGGATGCCGAAACCGTACAATCCTGCAAGGAGGCATCGGATGGATGACAAGGATGCAAAAAAAGTGATGGAGGCAGTGCTGTTTGCCTCCAATGAAGTTTACACAGCCAAGCAGCTTGCCATCGTGCTGGGCAATTCCGGCATTCCCCGAGTTAGATCGCTGATCGGCGAACTCAACCAGGAATACGAGCAGACCAACCGCACTTTCCGCATCGTTAAGATTGGCGATGGCTATCAGATGCGCACCCTGCCCATCTTCAAGACTTGGATTCAAAAGGCCGAGCCGCTCAAGCCTATCCGGCTCACCCAAGCCACCATGGAAACCCTGGCTGTCGTGGCCTACCGCCAGCCGGTCACTCGCGCCGAAGTGGAGCATCTGCGGGGGGTGGATTCTTCCTCCGGGTTGCGCACCCTGCTGGAGCACCGTCTGATTCGTATCGTGGGTAAGGACAACGGCCCGGGCCGCGCGCTCATATACGGCACCACGCGGGATTTTCTCGGCCTGTTCAACATGCAGGATTTGCGTGATCTTCCCACCCTGGAGGACTTCGACCTCACCGTGCAGGAACCCGCCGTGGCGGCAGAAGCGGAGGCGGGGTAGGGCGATGCGCCTGGGTAAACTCCTCCAGCGCACTGCTTAACGGCGCACCACGTTTACAGCTATTTGCCGTGACTTGCTGGGGGCAATTGAGAAGGCCTTCATCACTTTGTTGTTCACCATCAGATAGTAGTTGCCCGTGGGCAGCAAAATCTGCTTGCGGCGGTCCTTGTCGGTAAAATAGCTGAACCAGTTACCCCTCGCCAAGCGAAGCTTGAAGGGCAAGCGGCCCTGGAATCCCACCAAATCCACCGCGGACAGGTCCAAATTGAGCACTCCCGCTTCCCGTGCTTGCACTTTGTCGAAGGACAACACCACCGGGGAGGCATCCTGATTTTCCTGGCGCTTCGCCTCCATGGCTCGCTCCACCAAATGAAACACGCGGTTGGCGAAATCTTCATTGCTGGCGTTCTTGAATGCCTTGAAGTCCACTTTCACCCGCTTGGATGCAATTACGGCCATCGCCTCCTGGGGGATATCCACCGCGAGAAGTTCGACGGGCAGGCTGCGCGTGTATATCGTGCCGTCACATGCCACGAATTCCAGTTCCAGCTCGCGCCCGGCACGGTGGCGGGCCTGATTGAACACGGTCTGCTGCCAGAAATCCAGCTTGGCGTCCACGGCCTGCGGAAAATCGTAGCTGTACAGACGCCGGAAAAACAGGGCCTTCCGTCCGATCTTGGACATTAGATAAATCATTTTTAGGTCCTGGCGCACGATAGCTGTAATTAGCAGGGCGTGGTAGGCGGCCTTGTCGTAAGGTGCAAGCAGCAGAATTCTGTTGGCCAGGGCGTCGATCTGCTGCTCGTCCCGGCAAAAACGGCCAATGCTCATCAGCTTGTCCAGCTCACGCTCCAGTTTTTCCAGTTCCGCCTGCGGGTCCCTTGCATCCACCGATTTATAGGTAAGTTTGGCGGCATTCGGGTCCTGCCCATCCGCCAGGGCGGAAAGGTCTTTTTCTTCGGGTTTTGGTGTGTCGTCAGCGACGGCTACCGGTGCCTCGACTGGCGGCGGTTCTGCGGGCGCCTTTTGTTTGGCCTCTTCCTCCGCCAGCACAACTTTGAGCGGATAAACCATCAGGTTGATCTTGGGTCCAATGGAGCCGGTGGCGATCACCTGCCCGTCGGAGCCCATGGCCACCGCCAATATCTGATCCCGTTCCCCGCTCACGGTACGCAAAAACTTGCCCGTCTGGAGGTCCCACAGCTTGACGGTCTTGTCCCGGGAAACCGAAATTAACGCCCGGCCGTCCGGAGCGAATACCAGGCTGCTCACAATGAAGTCATGGCCCGTGAAGTCGAACTTTATCTTGCCGGTCTTAAGGTCCCAGATTTTGATGACACCGTCATTCGCGCCGGAAGCCAAGTAGCGGTTTTTCGGATCAAAGCGCACCACCCGGATGCTTCCCGTGTGACCCATGAGCGTATGGAGCAGCTTCCCTTCCGGATAGGTCCAGACTCGCACGGTATTGTCGTCGCTGCCGGAGGCGAAGCTGGTGCCGTCGGCGGCGAAGTCCATGGCGTTAATTTGAGCCTTGTGGGCGCTGACCCGTTTGATGGGCCGGCCCGCGGGGAGTTCCCAAAGCACCCAAGTCTTGTCCGAGCCGCCCGAAACCAGCACCTTGCCTTGTGGATGATAGGCCAGGCTGTTCACCTTGCCAGTGTGGCCCCGCAGGCGGAGGCTCACTTTGCCCTTGGCCGTATCCCGAATCTGCACCTGACCGTCCGCGCCTCCAGTGGCGAAGGAGCGGTCGTCCGGGGCGAAACGGGCGGCTTGCACCTGGTGGTTCTGTGTGGGGTAGGTCCTCACCATGGCGCGAGTGCGCAGGTTCCAGATTTTTACGGTCTTGTCCTGGGAGGCGGATAGCAGGAACTGGTTGTCCTTTGTAAAATCCAGGGCGAACACCGATTGGGTGTGACCGCCCAGGGCGGCCAGGAAGGCGGACTTCTCCAGCTTCCAGGTGCGGGCGCGGTCCTTCTGGTAGGCGGCGATCAGCCTGTTGCCATTGCTGCTCAGATTAATGGACGCGATGGCGCCGTCGACCAGGGTCAATTCCTGCACGATCTGATTGGTGTCCACCCTCCAAATTTTGATGGTTTCGTCCACGGAGCCCGAAATAATCCAACGCCCGTTGGGATGAAAGGCCACGCCGGTTACGGCACGCTTATGGCCGAGCAAAGTGGCGAAATCCTGTTTGCCGCGTTCCTCCCATTGCCAGAGCTTGATCGTTCCGTCGGTGGACGCGCTGACGATCACCTCGGGCTTGGGGGCAAAATCAATCGCCGTTATTCGCCCCAGATGACCGGTAAGCTCCGTGATTTGCTTGCCCGTCTTCCATTCCCAGATGACGATTTTGCGGTCTTGCCCTCCCGTGGCCAAGTGCTTTCCGTCCGGATGCAGGGCCATCGCGCTTACCCTGCCGCGATGGGCGTTGATGATGCGCACCGCTTTCTTTTCCTCCACGTCCCACGCCATCACCTTACCGTCCTGGCTGCCCGAAAACAGGAACTTGCCCTCTGAACCGGAGCGCAGCACGCTGATGGGGGCCTGATGGCCCTCGAGAGTCAGCGAGACCTGACTGTTGCCCAGGTCCCATGCCTTTACCGTGCGGTCCTTGCCGCCCGTGAAGACCACATTCTCCTTGGGATGGAAGACCGCGCTCACGGCCTGATGGGTGCCTGTGCGGATGTTCCGGATGACGCGCCCGGTTTCCACTTCCAAAATTCGGATAGCCGAGTTGTTACCAATGGTGAGCATGCGCTTCTGGTCGGGAGAAAACAGCGCGGCATGTACCTTGCCCTTGGAAAGCCGCAAGGTATGTTCAATGATGTACTCGTTCTTGGTCTGGGCGGAGAGCAATCCCGGAAGGGCCAGGGCGAAGACCAGCGGCAGCAGCAGGTGACGTGCCGCCGCCCTGCGGTGTGGCGCGCCCGGCCTATGGCGGAACGTGGGCGGGCAAGCCACTACGCGGCCGGGAGCAAGATCCATTTGCCGCCGGAGCGAATCAGCCATCATGCCATCCTTTCGAGGATGCGGGGGAGCAAGAAATTGACCTGTGATTGACTACTCCCGCGGTTTTCGGGCCGCCGGGCCGCTACTTTGCTCTGACCTTAGCATTCATGGTACACAAAGTCTTTGATACAAGGCGGTTGCAAAACCAGCTTTCCTGATTCGGGAACTCCCGGATATTTGCCCCCAAAGCGCCATGAAAGGCAAATCCCGTTCATGGGTGCCGCAAGAGCCGCGGGCGCGCTGCCCGCGTGTGGCCGAGCCAAGGATGTAATAATTAGGACTTCACCTCAAACACCCGCGATTTTTCGTCCTATGCTATGACGACCGTGAACAGCCAAGAGCAAATCAACGATCCCAAGCTGCCTCTTACCGCGCATCTGGAGGAATTGCGCAAGCGCCTCATGATCGCCATGGGTGGCATCTTCGTGGTGTTTGTGGCCTGCTGGGGATTCAGCCAGCATATCATT
>JAPUIH010000015.1 GCA_027297205.1 SAR324 cluster bacterium
TCGGAGGCGGAAACCCGGGAGTAAACCTCCCGCATGGGAGCGGAAGATTTTTCCCGCATGCCTATTGTCCCAGAGGAGTATTAACCCAGAGTGCGGCGGTTCCATTAGGGAAGTGTTCCCCACAAACCAATTCGAACCGGAGCCGGGCGCGTTCTTCCGTGGATTGGCCCCAATCAAACTTGAAGCAGAGACCATGGCCAAGGAATTTAAAAGCGTAAAAACCACCAGTTTCATCGCCGAGGGCACCGAGCTCGTCGGTAAGCTCACAATCAAGGGCGGAATCCGCATTGACGGCCGCGTGAAAGGGGATATTTTCAGCGAATCGGTCGTGTTTCTAGGGGATTCGGCAAAAGTGGACGCCAACATTCAAGCCAAAGCGATTATTTCCAGCGGAAAAATCAAGGGCGATATATCCTCGGCCTACCAAGTGCAAATCAGCAATCCGGGCAGCATCAACGGTTCTATCGAAACAAAGGAACTGATGCTGGAAAAAGGGGTCTTCTTCGACGGCTCCTGCAAAATCATCGAACCATAAGCGGCTCCGCAGGGCGATGCACTTCGTTGTAGGAACCGGCGGGCATATCGACCACGGCAAAACCACTCTGGTCAAGGCATTGACCGGCGTGGATACGGACCGTTTTGCGGAAGAAAAGGCCCGCGGAATCACCATTGATATTGGGTTTGCACGTTACCGGGACGAGGAAGGTACCGATTTCGCCTTCGTGGACGTTCCGGGCCACGAACGCTTTGTCCACAACATGCTGGCAGGCGTGGCGGGCATGGACGCGGTGCTGATGGTCGTGGCGGCGGACGAAGGTGTGATGCCCCAAACCGTGGAGCATCTGCACATTTGCGACCTGCTGGGCATCCGCCGGGGCCTGATCGCACTCACCCGGAGCGATCTGGTGGATGAAGAGTTGCTGGAACTGAGCAGCGAGGATGCGCGCGAAGCCGTGCAGGGCACATTCCTGGCCGAAGCACCGATCATTCCCGTATCCGCCGTAACAGGTGCGGGGCTGGACGTGCTGAAGGACGAGTTGGCACAGCTGGCCCAGCTGGTCATTCCCCGCGATCTGGAACATCCCTTCCGTTTTCCCGTGGACCGCTCCTTTACCATGAAGGGGTTCGGCACGGTGGTTACCGGTACCGTGGTCTCGGGAAAACTGAGCAAGGAGCAGACCGTCACACAGTTTCCCAACGGCGAGGCGCTGCGCATCCGGGGACTGCAGGTGCATGGCGAATCCGTGGACGAGGTGCTGGCAGGCCAGCGCGCGGCCATTAACCTGGGTGGTGTGAGCAAGGAAACCATACAACGTGGGGATCAGCTGGCCGCCCCTGATTCCCTGCTCACTTCCTATCTGCTCAACGTGGAATTACGGCTGCTGAAGTCGATCCCCCGCGATCTCACCCAGCGCACGCGGGTGCGGCTGCACCTGGGAACCAGGGAGGTGCTGGGCCGCATCGTGCTGCTGGAGGAGGAGGCTTTTACCCCCGGCCAAACCCAACTCATTCAACTGCGCCTGGAAAAGCCGGTCAGCTCCAGTTACGGCGACCGCTTCATCGTCCGCAATTACTCTCCCATTTTCACCCTGGGCGGCGGGCGCATCGTTGACCCGGCACCGAACAAGTCGCGCAGAATCAAGCGCGAATTGTCCAACCGCTTGGCGGCGCTGGCGGGGGAGGACGAGGAAGCGTTGGTGGAACAGATGATCTTTCTACAGGGTGTCAGGGGCGTGCGGGCCACCGAGGGCTTTATCCGCACAGGATTCAGCGAAAAGCAGTTTTCGCGCATCGTGCAGCATCTCTCCAGCACCGGCCGGGTGATCCAAATCGATCAGGGGGAAGGCAAATATATTCATCAGGAAACCCTGGAGCGTATCGCGAACTTTGTACAACGGGTGCTGGAAGCCCATCACCGCAATTTCCCGGAACGCGAAGGGATGACCCGGCCCGAACTGGCCGGCAAGCTTTCCCTCATTTTCAGCGATAAGGAGGTGGGAATGGTGCTGGGGCGGCTGGCCAAGCAGAAGCGGATCGCCCAGGAAGGCCAGGTGTATCTGCTGCCCGGCCACCAGAAAAACGTGTCAGGACAAGACGAGGCGCAACTCAGCAAATGCGTTGAGGTAATTCGGGCCGGGGGCGTGCAGCCTCCGCGTAAAACCGCGATCTTCGACGCCTGCGGCGTCGACCAAAAGGCGGGACTGCGCCTGCTAAAACTGGGTTCCCACAATAATATGCTGGTCCGTGTCAAGGACGATTTGTACTACACCCCCGATGTGCTGGACGGCATCAAGGAAAAGCTGCGCGAATACCTGCGCGAGAAAGTACAGATCACCGTGATTGACTTCAAGGAATTAATGAATATTTCCCGCAAGCACGCCATTGACCTGCTGGAGCATTTCGACGCGGAGCGGGTGACGATCCGTCTCGAAAACCATCGCGTGCTCCGCCAACCCGAGGGATAGCGCAGGTCCCCATGAGCGAATCACCACGGGTACCCTCCCTGCTGCAGGCCAACGAGCGCTTCTACCGGTTCTTTGAAATGCTGGATTATCCGGCCATGGAAGATCATTGGGAAAAGAGCGAGCGGGTGTTCTGCGTGCATCCCGGCTGGTCTCCCCTATACGGTGAAAAAGCCGTGCTGGACAGCTGGAAGCGCATCATCGAGAACACGGAGGCCATGCAGTTCACGCTAACCAACGTGGAAGGCCGGGTGGAAGGCGATCTCGGAGTTGTCACCCTGCACGAGCATATCTACTCTCGGGTAGGTCAGGAGCGGCATACCTCCGGGGCCGTATCCACCAACCTGTTCGCTTTTGACAGATCTTCCGGCATGTGGAAAATATTCCATCACCACGCTTCTCACGCCGCCGTGCCGGAAGAGCCGGAACTGGGCCCCGTCAACTAGGGTCGTCATGCGCTCGCCACCTGGGCGGGCGCCAACCGCAACCCATCAGTTTAGGAGTCATCCGTGACCGACGCAGCAACCCATCTGGAAGCCCTGCAACGGATGGGAGAGGGATTCAACAGCAAGGACGTGGAACTCATTCTGAGCAACTTCACCGAGGACGCGGTATTCGAGACAACCCAGGGAGAACACCCCTGGGGAGAGAGGTTCACCGGTCATGAGGAAATTCGGGAGTCGATCCTGAACGTATGGAATATGCTGCCGGACCTTCAGTTCAGCGACACCGTGCGATTCGTATGCGGTGACCGTGGGGTGGCGGAATGGACCTGCACGGGCACCACACCCAAGGGCCATCCCATGAAGGTGCGGGGCTGCGACTTGTTCACGTTCCGGGACGGCAAAGTGGCGCGAAAGGACACATACTTCAAACAGGTTATCCGCCAGAAAGACTGAACCTCACGCAGCCTCAGGACTCCAGGGTCTCCTCCGTACCCGGTGGGGGCACGGACTGCATGCCGGACTCAAGCTAGGCCTCGTCCCCGTCTTGAGTGACCGAGGAGCCGTGCTCGCGCGGCTCTCCCTCGGAATCGGGTCCGGCCTGGGCGGTGCGCGTGCTGAATCCGGCAACCTCCTCGATCACTTTGCCCGCCACGCGGTTCACGCTCTTGCCCTTGGTGTCGATTATGATGCTGCATTGCCTGTAGCGCTCCATGCGCTCCTCAAGCATGCGCGTGACGGTTTCCTGCAAATCGCCCTCCCGCAGCTTGGGACGGCGGGTGTCCCGCTGCAAGCGGTCGTAAATATCCTCCGGATCGGCGTTCAGGAAAATCGTAACCCCAGCTTGGGTCAAGGCTTCCAAATTGCCATCGCTGGTCAAAATTCCGCCACCCGTGGCAATCACGTGGTTGTCCAGCTTATGAAGCTGCGCCGCAATGCGCGATTCTATCTGCCGGAAGAACGTCTCTCCTTTCTCATCGAACAGCTGGGAAATGGAGCAGCCCATCTCCTGCTCGATAAAATGGTCTGTATCCAGATATCCGTACCCCAGCCGCTGGGCGACTCGCCTGCCTACCGAGGTTTTTCCGGAACCCATGTAGCCCACCAGTACCAGATTCATGCGTCTCTCACCGCGCTCCCGGAATCGATCCAGCCACCGCCAAGCAGGACATCGCCATCGTAAAAGGCGGCCGCTTGTCCGGGTGTAATCGCCCTCACGGGTTCATGGAACCGCACACGCACCGCGGCCAGCCCGCTGGGCTCCAGGGTGGCGCGTGTGCCGGCATGGGCATAGCGCACCTTCACCGTGACTTGCCGTGGGCCGGCGGGCGCGTCACAGGAAACCCAGTTTACCCCGCTCACCTCCATGGCGGAGGCGTACAGATCCTCCTCCTTTCCCACCACCACCGCATTGCGGGCACCGTCCAGGGCGGTCACGTAGTAGGGCCCGGTGCCCTGTATTCCAAGTCCCCTGCGCTGCCCCACGGTATAGAAGGGCAACCCCTCGTGCCGGCCCAGCACCCTGCCTTCCCGGTCCACGAAGTCCCCCGGTGCTGGGGGTGCGGCTTGCGGACGGGCGCGGAGGAAATCCCGGTAGTCCTTGGGCACGAAACACACCTCCTGGCTGTCCGGTTTGTTCCAGGTGGCGAATTGCAACCGCTCCGCCACCCTGCGGGCGTCCGGTTTTTCATAATCGGCCAGGGGAAATAGCAGGTAAGGCAGTTCCTCCCTCAGGGTGCCGAAAAGAAAGTAGGTCTGGTCCCGGCGTAAGTCCTTTGGCTTGTGCAGTTCGTGCCCGCCCGTATCCGGATTGCGCACCACTTTGGCGTAATGACCCGTGGCCAGGTATTCGCAGCCAAACTCCCGTATGCGCTCCAGCAGGAGGGTGCTCTTGATGGTGCGGTTGCACATCACGCAGGGATTGGGCGTCTTGCCCTCCCGGTAGGCGGAGACGAAGTAGTCAATCACCTGCCGCTCAAAAGGCTCCACAAAATTGATCACATAATAGGGAATGCCCAGCTTCGCACAGACCTGCCGGGCATCCAGGGAGTCGTCCAGGGAGCAACAGGCCTTGTTGTGCTTTTCCTCGTCGGGCAGATCGTTGAGCTTCATGTGTACACCCACCACCTCGTATCCCTGCTCCACTAGCAGGGCCGCGGCCACGGAGGAATCCACCCCTCCGCTCATGGCGATGGCGACACGCCCTCCAGGACGCCCGCGCGAGTCTCCGTGAATGCTCGAATCAGTCATCCGATCTCCGCCTTTAGCAGTCCTCTGTCGATCCTGATGGTGGCTTTGTCGCGCAGGCTCTGCATCCAGATCTTGAACGCCCGCGGATGTTTTTGCCGGGTCAGCGCCTTGCGGATCATGGGCAGGGCCTGCCGGAAGGTCAGCGGCGTGCGGGGATTGCGGCCCTCCAACCGGAAGATATGATAACCCATCTGGGTCTTGACCGGCTTGCTCGTGGAACTGATGCTCCCGATGTTGCGCAGCTTGAAAATGGCTTGATCGAATTCCTCGGGCAGTATGCCCCGTTCTACAAAACCCAGGTCGCCATCCTCCAGCCGGTCGGGGGTAATGGAAAATTCACGCACCAGGCTGGCAAAGTCGCGGCCGCGCCTAATTCTTCTTACCAGTTTTCTAAACTGGGAGCGGCTGCCCACCGCGATGTGGCGCACCTTCACCTGCTCGGGAACGACAAACTGATTGCGGTGGCGCTCGTAGTAGGCCCTAAGCTCGCGTTGGGTGAGGCGAATTTTTGCGATTACTTCCCGCTCAATCAGCCGCTCGTGGACGACACGGCGCTGGAACCTCTTGCGCCATCTGGAAATGGAAAAGGTGTCGCTGCTCGCCATGCGTTGCAGTTCTTCATCGCTGTAGGGGGCCAACAGGTTCTTGGCGGCGCCGTCCAGCGCATCCTGATTTACCTCCACGCCTCGCCGCCGCGCCTCCTGATCGAGCAACAATTCGTCAATCATATTGGCGAGAATGATCTCCTTCATTTCCTGCTTTTTTTCAGGATCGTTGCGGATAAAGCGGTCCCAGCGGGTAAAAAACAATTGATGGGTGTTGAGAAACTCCTCCAGTCTGATGCGCTCGTTGTTTACGACGGCGATGGAGCGCGCGGACACACCCCCGGCGCTGTCGCTGCGGTGGCCTTCCTGGCACCCTGAAAGGGCCAGCATGGCCAGGCCGCAGGCCAGCATCCACCGTATTGCCATGCAGCGTCCCCGTTTCATGCGCTATCCGCCTGGGCATTGGTCTCAGCGCCGGCCGTCCCAAGTTCGGCGATCGGTAATTCCCCCGGCGCCCGCGGCGGTTTTACCACCTCGTCCATTATCCGCAGCCGTTCCAGCAACTCCCCAGGATACTTCGGCATGGGGCCCAGCAGCAGCTTGTCCCCAGGAACCAATTGTAACTGCCGCTCAGGCTCCTGCAACAACACCATTAGCCGCTCCAGGTCGATCCGCTCGGGTTCGGTGAACTGTGCTTGCAACTGCCCGCCAACCTGCTCCAACAGCGACACGCCGTAGGCCGCGGCCTTCAGCCGCACCTGGATGAGGGTGAACAGATTGCCTACTTCCTCCGGCATTCTCCCAAAGCGGTCTTCCAGCGCCTCGCGGTATTCCCACATCTGCCCCTCGCTTTCCAACTCGGCCAGGCGCTTGTAGGCATCCAACCGCTGGGGGGTGCTGGCGATATAGGTGTCAGGAAGGCGATAGGAGTATCCCAGCTCCAACCTGCACTCCACTGCCCGTGGCCGCAATGCGTCTTCGCCCCTGAGCTTGTCCACCGCTTCCTCCACCATATGGGTATACAACTCCAACCCGACGGAATTGATGTGACCGGACTGCTCCTGGCCGAGCAAATTGCCTGCGCCGCGGATTTCCAGATCGTGGGAGGCGATTTTGAAGCCCGAGCCCAGGTCGTTGAACTCCTGCAGCAGGGTCAACCGCTTTTGGGCCACATCGGTGAGCAGCTTCTCCGGGGAAACCATCAGGTAGGCGTAGGCCTGCACGTTGCTGCGCCCCACCCTGCCCCGCAACTGGTAAAGCTGGGACAGGCCAAACTGATCCGCATTGCTGATGATGATGGTATTGGCGCGCGGAATGTCCAGTCCCGATTCGATAATGGTTGTGGTCAACAGCACCTCCAGCTCCCCACTCACGAAGCTCAGCATCACTGCCTCAAGCTGCTTTTCGGCCATCTGGCCATGGGCGATGGCCATGCGCACCCCGGGCATGATGCCCTGCAGGTAGGTGCCGAAGGCATGAATGGTTTCGACGCGGTTGTGTACGAAGAACACCTGTCCGCCCCTGCGGGTTTCGCGCTCCACGGCTTCGCGGATCATGTAATCGCTCGCCTTGGTCAGCCGCGTGCGCACGGCCATGCGGTCCATGGGCGGTGTATTGATAATGCTCAAGTCGCGCACGCCCATCAACGCCATGTGCAGGGTGCGGGGAATGGGCGTGGCGGATAGGGTCACCACATCCACCTGGGTGCGAATCTGCTTCAGCTTCTCCTTGTGCGCCACGCCGAAACGTTGCTCTTCGTCGATCACGAGCAAGCCCAGGTCCTTCTGGCGGATATCCTTTGAAAGCAGGCGGTGGGTGCCGATAAGGATGTCGAGCTCGCCCATGGCGAAGGCTTCCACCACCGCCTTTTGCTGCTGGGCTGTCCGGAAGCGGCTGAGCACGTCGATCATGACCGGAAACTCCGCGAAGCGCTGTTGGAAGGTCTCGTAATGCTGTTGGGCGAGGATAGTAGTGGGCACCAGCATCAGCGCCTGCTTGCCGTTCAGCACGGCCAGGAAGGCAGCCCGCATGGCAACCTCGGTCTTGCCAAAGCCCACGTCCCCACAAACCAGCCGATCCATGGGCATCTCGCTGACCATGTCCTCCAGCACCTCGTCGATAGCCTGCTGCTGGTCTTCGGTTTCCTGAAATGGAAATGCCTCCGCGAACTCGGTCATCATGCTTTCGTTTTCCTCGAAGCTGAAGCCAACCCTGGCCTTGCGTGCGGCTTGCACGCGCACCAGGTCTTCGGCCATATCCTCGATGATCCGCGAGGCCTTCTGCTTGGAGCGCTGCCACAGGCCATCTCCCAGCCGGTTCAGAGCGGGCGCGGCGCCGTCCACCCCAGTGTATTTCTGCACTTGGTTGAGCCGATGCACGGGCACATACACCTTGTCGTCCCCTGCATAGCACAGCACCAGAAAGTCTCCCGTTTCCTGGCCGGCCTGCATGGTGCGCAGTCCCTCGTAGCGCCCTATGCCGTAGTCGATATGCACGACCAAGTCGCCTTCCTTGAGATCGCCCAGGGAGGCGATAAAATGCTGCAGGTTGGACTTTTTCAAGCGGCGCTGCCGGATTTTCTCGCCCAGCAGTTCCTCTTCGGTGATCAGCACGAAGCGGGTTGCGCCTTCCCCGTCGGTCACGCGGAAGCCGCTGCGGGGCGACTGCTCCAATACCGTGATGTCAGCCACGGTGGTCGGCGCTTCCTCCACAATCGCAAATTGGAACGGTCCCTCCTGCGCAGGCGCTATCCTGGCGCCCAGTTCGAACTCTCCCAGCAGATTGCGCAGCCGCTCCGCCCCGGTGGGCGAGCGCGAAGCCAGATACACGACCGCCCCCGCATCACGCCAGGCCTTGATCTGCTCCACCAGTTTGCCCAGGGTGGCATGGGCGCCCTGGCCGTCGGCGGTGGCGGCGGAGCGCAGGCTCTGGTTGTCGGCGAAGGGACAGAGCAGCGTCCGCGGACCATCCTCCAAGCTTAGTTCCACCAATTCCGGCTTGTAGAAGCCTTCCAGTGCCGTTGCATAGGCCTCGGGCGTGAGAAAGCCCTCGTCGGGAGGCAGGGCCATGTTGCCTTGCTCCAGGGTGAGCTCATACTCGCTCAGCACCTCCCCGAAGAAATCGCGGCTGCGCTTGGCCAGCAATTCAGGCTCGTCCATCAGCAGCACCGCGTCCCGGGGCAGCGCCTCATGCAGCCAGCCCGGGCTTTCGTAGAACAGTCCCAGCATCTGTTCCGCACCGGGAAAAGGCGTGCCCTGCTCCAGATAGCCGTAAATCTGCCGATAGGCCTCCGGCTGCATCCGCGATTTGAAATTGGGCAGTTTAGCCAGGGCCCTGGCGGTGGTGGCCGAATTGAGCACGCTTTCGCTGGCGGGAAAGACGGTTACGTAATCCGTATCCTGAAAGGATTTCTGGGTATCCACCTCGAATTGGCGCATGGACTCCAGGTCGTCATCAAAGAAGTCCATCCGTACCGGGTGTCCGGCGTTGATGGGAAACACATCCACGATTTCACCGCGGGCGCTGAATTCGCCCGGCGCCTCCACCAGGTCAACCCGCACATAGCCGGCCTGCACCAGATTTTCCACCAAGCCGCGGCGCGGATAGCGGCGGCCGGTGCGCAGGTCGAAGGCAACCTCCTGGAAAACGGAGACAGGCATCATAGCCTGCATCATCGCCTGGGGCGTCACCACGAGAATGGGGCAGCGCCCTTCCAGCAGGGCCGCCAGGGCCCCGAAGCGCTGGGCCACGATTTCCTTGTTGGGCGAGAAGCTGTCGTAGGGAATGGTGTCCCAATTGGGGAAGTGAAATACCCGCTCCGCCCCGGCGAAGCAGCCCAAATCATGGTACAGGGCCTCGGCCCGGTGGAAGGATTCGGTCAGCACCACCAGCGGGCGCTCCGTGCGGGCGGCCAGTTCCGCGATCAGCCAAGCCTTGCCGCCCCCGCGCAGACCACTGAGCACCAGCGGGGCGCGGGCCTCGATTCGGGCCAGGGCATTATTGAGGATTACTGAAATCACAACTCGCCTATAGCAGCTTGAAATTGCACCGCGCCCGCCCGGCATATCGGGCGGCCCTCCAGGGGCCACGAGGTGCGCCAAGATAGAAGCGCTTTCCGCACGCCCTAGCTCCCGTTTCCGGCCAGGGCCGAAAGGGCATCGCCTTTTAATCTGTAGACCGTCCACTGATCCACGGCCTCTGCCCCCAACTTTTTGTAAAAGTCGATGGAATTCACGTTCCAATCTAGGACCGACCATTCGAAACGTCCACAACCACGCTCCATCGCAAGTCCCGCGAGATGCGCCATCATGGTGCGGCCAAAGGATTTGCCTCGTGCCTCGGGAGCGACGAACAGGTCTTCCAGGTAAAGGCCGGGCCGGCCCAAAAAGGTGGAGACGGTATGGAAGAAGAGCGCGAAGGCCACGGGTTTTCCGGCATGTTCTCCAATGATCGACTCCGCATAGGGGCGCTCGCGGAACAATAGCTCCCTCAGCGCAGCCTCGTCGATGACCACTTCATGGGCGAGCTGCTCGTATTCGGCCAACTGGCGGATAAACCAAAGCACCAGCGGCACATCCGCTTCCACCGCCGGGCGGATCGTGAATTCTGGCCCTGAAGTTGGGTTCATTGGCATGCCTCGGAAATTACATCGATCGGGATTGGGGCGGCGCCGCACGGCCCGGAAATCCTTCCTCATATTCGCAGGAAACGGGAAGGGAATAAATTTGCATCTCCCGATAAAAATGTTAGCCTTTTTAATTATGGTAGCCAATGGATGGTTGCGATTTTCTTAAGCGAATTCCACTTTTTCAGCTGCAAGCCGGGATGAACGACGCCCGAGCCAGCCGGGCAACCCGGCAACGACAGATCGCTATTACTCACATCCCAGGAAACCGGACGCCTGGTGTCCGCCGCAAGCCGCCGCCAGTGGCAGCCCCATCCGCCGGACAAGCCCCCACCCGGGTTTGGCGGAGCAGCGCATCCACCGCTTTGCGCTGGCCCGGAACCGGCTCTCAGGAGAATCCCGCATGCTGACCGAACGGCTGGAAAAAGGACTGACTTTCGACGATGTGCTGTTGGTTCCTTCCAAGTCCGACGTGCATCCCCAGAGTGTGGATCTCACCAGCCGCCTCACGCGCCGGCTTACCCTAAATATCCCCCTGGTCAGTGCGGCCATGGACACGGTCACGGAGCACCGCACCGCAATCTGCATGGCACAGGAAGGTGGAATCGGGATCATTCACAAGAACATGAGCGTCACCGATCAGGCCAACGAGGTGGATTACGTAAAGCGATCGGAAAGCGGGATGATCAGCAATCCCATTACCATCTCCCCGGACGCGAAGGTTTCGGATGCACAGGAACTGATGGAAAAATTCCGCATCTCCGGCGTTCCCGTGACCCAGGGCAAGGAACTGGTGGGAATTCTCACCAACCGTGATCTTCGCTTCGAGACGAATTTTGATCGTCCGGTGCGGGAGCTGATGACCCAGGGCAGGGATAACCTGATCACGGTCCACCTGGGCATCGGATTTGAGGAGTCCAAGACCCTGCTGCACAAACACCGCATCGAGAAACTGCTGGTGGTCAACGACCATTTCGAATTGGCCGGCCTGATCACCGTGAAGGACATTGAAAAAGCCCGCAAATACCCGGACGCCAGCAAGGACGAGCATGGCCGCCTGCTGGTGGGCGCGGCGGTAGGCGTTGGCAAGGATGCCATGGAGCGCACTTCGGCCCTGTTGAACGCCGGCGCGGACGTGTTGGTGGTGGACACGGCCCATGCCCACTCCGAAAAAGTACTCGGCGTCATCGCCACATTGCGGGCGGAATTCCCCGACGCGGACCTGATCGGAGGGAACATTGTCACCGGAGAGGCGGCCGAGGCGCTGGTGCGCGCAGGGGTGGACGCGCTCAAAGTGGGTATCGGACCGGGTTCAATCTGCACCACGCGGGTGGTGGCCGGTGTGGGCGTGCCCCAATTGACCGCCATTCAAGCGGTGGGCGTGGTGGCGGCCAAGCGGGACGTTCCGCTGATCTCAGACGGCGGCATTAAGTTTTCCGGGGACATCGTCAAGGCCCTTGCGGCGGGGGCGGAGAGTGTGATGATCGGCAGCCTGTTCGCGGGTACGGATGAGAGCCCGGGACAGGTCACGCTCTACCAGGGCCGCCGTTACAAGCTGTACCGGGGCATGGGTTCGCTGGGCGCCATGCAGCGCGGCTCGGCGGACCGCTATTTTCAGGAAAACGTGGTGGAGGACATGAAGTTGGTTCCCGAAGGCGTTGAGGGCCGGGTGCCCTACCGGGGACCGCTGTCGGAAAGCCTTTACCAGTACGTGGGCGGCATCCGCTCCGGCATGGGTTATCTGGGCAGTGCAAACATCGAGGCGTTGCGCACCCAGACCCGCTTCATGGAGATCAGCAACGCCGGACTGAAGGAAAGCCATGTCCACGATATCCTGGTTATGGAAGAAGCGCCCAACTACCCCCTTACGCAAAGCTGATGGCTGGCTCTCCTCTGGTTATGCTCCGATTTCCACGATTCGCAGGTTGGCTGCTTGCCGCTCTGGTTCTGGCCACGGTGCTGTCCGGGTGCAATATTCATTATCCGCGGGGGCAGGCGCTGGAGCTGGAGAACCGCTGGGAGGAGGCGGCGATAGAATATCACCTGGCGGTGATCGAGGACCCGGATGAGGAGGAATATAGGGAAGCTTTAAAGCGCGCAGAGAAGATGGTCGCGAGGGAAAACTTCGAGATCTACAAACGGTTTCTCGCTCAGAAGCAGTTCAAGAAGGCTTACCGGCGCTTGCTGGACGCCTCCCGGCAGGACCCGCAGCTGGAGCCGGTCAAGCAGGAAATGAAAAAGTGGTTGCGGGTGCTTGTGGCGGGTCAGATTCGGTTCGAGTTCCGGTCTTTCGCCGCAAACGTCTCCTTGGCCGACGAGATCAGGTTGATGGCCCGGCTGAACACGCCCAATCCGGGCGACGTGATCGAGGCGGAGATCAATCTGGATACAGGCATATTTTTTGTGGAGGACCTGCTCTACGACCGGCCGTTCCAGTTGCTAACCTACTATTCCATCAATGCGGTGGGAATTTCCCTCAAGTTCGGGCGCAGCCGCATCCGCAGATTCACCTCAAGGGAATTCCGGCGTATCCTGAACGTCCGCACGCCCGTAGTGGATAATGTGGAAGGCTCCCTCAGCATTGCCGAGGCTAACGGTTTAATCCCGATTGCGAAACACCGCGGGCAAATCCGCGAGACCTTTCCCACTGGAGAATATTGGGCACCCAGGTCAATCCCCCATTTTTCGATCAGGATGCGCGGACAACGCGTCGAAATATCCACCGCCGATGGGGGGAGCCATTTCACCCCCAGATTCCTGTACCTGAACTGGAAGGACCGACGGCTATTCGTGGATTTTGGCAGGTACAAAATGAAGCTGGATTCCAATAGCCGAAAATGGAGCATCGCCCGCATGCCCCTCGGCAAGTCAGATTACTTTGCCTCGTTTTCACGAAATATTGCCTTGCGGCCATATTTTTTCTATCGTGAGGGTGTATTTACCTACGCACCCCGGGAAAACTAGACAGAGCGCCGGTTTCCTCACGGGGTGCCAGGGAGATAGGTTGAGTTGTCAGCCGCCCTATGTGCCGGCGGGTTTGAGGAACACAAATGGCCAAGACCGCTAAACGGCGAGAAATCAGCGAGTATCCCTGGCAGAGAAAAAAGGATTACCTGCTGCTGGTGGCGGCGGTGGCCGCCGCGGACGGAGCGCTTCCCGAAGAGGAGCTGTCCCTGCTCAACAGGTGGATGGACACCTTTGAGTTGCCCGAGAAGAGCAGGAGCGAAGTGATGGGCGCCGCCCGGCAGGAGCCTCTACAGCTCCAGAGCATTCTGGGGCGCCTCGCCAAGACGGACCTGGTGTATTCGCTCATGCTGGATATGATGGGAATGGCCATGGCCGATGGGGTATTGCAGGACAATGAAATCGCCCTGCTCAGAGAAATGGCCGCCGGCTTGAACGTGGATCAGATCGATTTCAAGATCCTGATCGAGTTTGTCCACTCCGCCCATCAGGCATCGCAGCTTTCCAATCCCGAGCCCCTCTACGAGCATAATATCGATAGCGCTTTCGAGCTGCTGCGCAAACGGAAAGTGCGGCTCTTCCCCCACACCCTGCTCTGTGCCACCTCTCTCAGCTATGACGAGCAGTTGAAGAAACGCTGGGCCAAATTCCGGGCAATCTGACAAACCTTCACCTCTCCGGCGGCGCCACGCCCCGGCAACGAACTACACCGCCAACTCCGCCGCATCGCAGCCGCACGAAATGGCCGCGCCCCCTGACCGCGATATGCGGAGAGGGGGCGCCGTACATCCGGCAGCTTGTAAGCCAGCCGATATATTAGGGTTTTCTACTAGGCGTGAAGTAGGATTCGACGGTGCAGCTGGCCAGATCTGAAATGCTACAGCCCGTGGTCTGGTCATCCGAAAGCGAGAGAACATGGGTGGTGAACACCCTAACTCCCGGGAATTCCA
>JAPUIH010000150.1 GCA_027297205.1 SAR324 cluster bacterium
ATATCAGTGTGGCGCTGGGGGAGCAATGCGCAGTCACCGGCCTAACCATGCCTGCCGGCCCGGCGCAGCCGCACCACGCCCCATGCAAGCACGGCGGCCAGCAACAGCGCATAGGCGCCATGAATCCAGGATTGATGGCGAATGAAGAAGGAGCCGGTACCGGGCACCCGCACCTGCAGGGTTAATGCATCCGCCTCATAATGACCCAGACGCCGGGAGGCGAGACGGCCCGTGGCATCGAAAAACATGCTGCGGCCGTTCTGGGAGAGCATGAGGAAGGGCATGCGGGCTTCGATGGCCCGCAGGCGCACAATGAACTCGAAGACATCCGACACGTTTGTGCGGCCAAACCAGGCAAGGTTGGCCAGCACCACGCCCAGGTTTGCGCCGTTGCGGGCCATGCCCCGGGATACGGTTTCGCCGATGGCGTCGAAGCAAATCAGCGGCGCCAGGCGCACACCGGGGGCAATGTCGAAGACGGCATACTCTTCCCCAGCGTCGAATTCTGCAATGCGGGGGATCCACGACTTCATGAATTCCCGCAAGCCGGGAATGACTCCGGCCAGGGGAATGCGCTCGCCGAAGGGAATGAGGGTGATCTTCTTGTAAATCTGTGGGGGGGTTCCGTCCGGTGAAACATGAATGGCCGAGCCGAATACCCTGGTGCGTAATTCGCCCGCCGTCCGCGAGCGGGAAGTGGTTATGCTGGTCAGCACCAGATGGATGCCGTGCCCGCGCGCCCACCGATCCACTGCCTGCCTCGTGCGTACATCCCGGAAATACATGCCTGGATAGACCGATTCGGGCCACACCACCAGCGTTGGTGTGCCGGCCGCCCCTGGTTTTTCGCGCATCCGCGCCAGCGCCTGCTCGGTATCCGCAATGAGCGCGGACAGGCTGCGCTCGCGGTCCGAATGTGTGAGTTCCGGGTTGGAGGCCAGGTCCCGCAAGGTAAAGTTGGGCTGAATCCCCACCAGATTCACCGGCCGCCCCCGTGCCGTGGCGCGGTCAATGTCCGTTATGCGCCAGCTTCCATAGACGTAGGCGCCCATGAACAGCAGCGCAACGGCGGCGGAAGCTCCAATCAGAGTGCGTCGGGCCGTGTGGTCCGGCGCGTAGACTTCGCGAATCCAGCCGAACAATACCAGGTGCAAGGAAAGCACCAGCACGTTCAACCCCTCCAGGCCGATGATGTCGCTGATCTGCACCAGGGTCTCGCTGCTGTGCAGAAACTCGCCATAGGTCCAGGCGAAGAATCGTGGAATGTAGGATTGCAGGGCGGTGGCCCAGCAGAGCAGCAGCATAAAGCCCCAGCGTGGCCGGCGCCGGCCCATCAGGAAGGGCAGCCCCAGAAAAAAGAAAGCCTCCACGCCGAAGAGGCTCCCGTATCCCAGCAGGTTTGCCGCGTGGGCCATGGGCAGGGACAACCCGCCGAATACATGAGCGGTGTTGACCACCCAGGCACCGTTGATGGCCGCCTGCAAGATGCCGAGGGTCATGCAGCAGGCAAAGGCCTTGGCCCATAGCGCCCGCGAGCGCAGGCCCGCGGGGGCCCGCCGGAGCAACAGGTCCAACGCCAGGAAGAGCGGCACGTACACCGCCACCCAGCCCACAGGGAATCCCCCGCTGGGCGAGGCCGTACCGGCAAGGAAACCCGCCGCCACGGCCAGGGCGGGAACCGCCCAGCGCTCCAGAGCGCCTCGCCATTGCCACGGAGGCGCGGTCTCTCCCGCTTCACGGGAAATTTGCTGACTTGACCGGTTTTTCAAGGATGCTCCATGGGCCTGCCCCTGGCTGGCGGTGGAGGGATCGCGGCAATTAATCTGAAACAGCAGACTGCCGGGCCGCAGCCATTGGATATTCGAGAGGGCGCGCCGCCGCGGGGTTCAGCCTGCCTATCCGGCTCTCAGGATTGCCCTTTTAGCATGGCGGATGGTATTTCGAAATTCGGCGGGCCTCCGCCCATTTGCCGTGCGGTGCCGGTAAATCCGCGCCTTGGCAAATGGAAAATTACAGTAGCGCCCGCAGTTGCGCCAGCAAATGAGTGCTGGCCTGCAGAGGCTGGCCGTCCACGGTGGGTTCGTTGCGCCGAGTTACGCCGTCCACGCCCCCCGAGGCGACGATTGCCTCCACCTCCGTGCGCAATGCCTTCCCGGAGGGCAGCAAATCCCGGCTGTTCAACAATGACAGGGCGCATACCAGCCCGTAGGCGCCCCAGTTGGACACGCCACAGGCGATCAGGTAGTCCGTTGCCACCACGCAGGCAATGGTCTGGCCATTGGCCACATGGGCCCGCACCTGCTCCGCGCAGCCACCCATGCCGATTTCATTGCCGCCATCCCCAATCCCGATGCTTTTCAGACCCTGCTCCGCTGCTTGCAGGAAGAGTTCGTCCACGGGCTCGGTATAGGGGCTGATGTCTTCACCGCGCATATTGTAGTAGCGCCCGTCTTCCGCCCTCCCCACACGCTCCACGGAAATCAGGTGGCTGGGGGCGAGCCGTTCCAGCAGACCCGGTTCATACAGGTGCAGGGGCTTGGCGCCGATTGCCCGTAAGTAAGGCGCGTTCCAGGCATCGGTCACGTAGACGGCCGGGATGCCCAGAGTCTCCAATGCGGCGCCCAGCGCCTTGGCGCCCGGCGGTCCGTCGGTCTCCCCCGCCTCCACCGAGGGCACGAAAAATCCAGTGGTGATGAGCACGCGCCCGGCCCTGGTCAAGGTGCGGGCGGCGGCCTCCAGGTGCCCCGGCTGCACCAGCGGGGCGATGTTCCGTCCCGCGGGGTCCTGGGCAATCAATTGCTCAATTTTCTCAAAAGCATTTTTTTCAATAGAAGATGTCACGGTGCGGCCTACCGGGGGGACGGAGGGTTGATTGGGGGGCGCGGGTTCACGAGCCTTCCCCATGCACCACCCTGCCGCCGACGATAGTGATCAGGGGCCGTCCGCGCAGGGCCATGCCTGCATAGGGCGTCCAGCCGCATTTGCTGGCCACCTGGTCACTCTCGCCGATGGTCCAGCTTTGTTCCGGGTGCACCAGAACCAGGTCACCGTCCAAGCCGGGCTCCAGCGCGCCCTTATTGAGCCCGAAAAAGCGCGCGGCATTGCCCGAGGTGATGGCGATCATGCGCTCCAGGGAAATCCGCCCTTCCCGCCACCAGGTAAGCGCGAAGGGCAGCATGTACTCCACGCCGGGTATGCCGCTGGGGGCCTGGTCATAAGGGTGCTGTTTTTCTTCCGGAGTATGGGGCGCATGATCGCTGCCCAGGCAACCGATACGCCCGTCCAGTTCCGCAAACAGCGCGGCGCGCTCCTGCTC
>JAPUIH010000151.1 GCA_027297205.1 SAR324 cluster bacterium
CCGTTTGAAGAGATTGAACAATATACGATTCCCGGTTTGTTACCCGCGCCCCGTTACAGCCTATAACTGATCACTACCATAACTGATGTCAACATTAATCAGTGGGGCGCTCCCCGGGCGGCTCAGGAGGATGGAATGTCGTAAGGCAGATGAATCCGGAACCCGAATACCTTGCCTTCCCGGCGGTCAAATGCGAAAAGCCCGCCCTGCAATTCCACGATTTTCTCCACGTACAACAGGTCCACCACCGTGTTGGCGGTGACCCCGCGCCGCAGGGCGAATACGGACACCTCTTCCCCCTCTTCTGCTTCCTCGCCTGCACCGCCGCTGTAAATGCGCAGTGCCAACTGGTTCTGCGCTCCCTCTTCCTGCGCGGGCGATTGGCCTACTTCGATCCGCAGGTCCTTGCCAAACAGGTTCGTGGCCAGTTCCGCCAGGGCCTGCATTACGGTCGCTGCCGCACGTGATGCAAAAAAGATGCGCTTCGGCAGCCCCGGCAGTTTTTCCACCGGGAAAGGCATGCTCTGTTTTGGGATGGGGTATTCCAACACGCGGCAGAAATCCGCCATGTCCACCTCCATCTTCGGCGCCGTGAGCGATTCGGTGAGCAGGCGGTGGTTGTTGCTGATCTTGTGGAAGGTCTCGTAAAAGAAGAAGGCCAAATCCCGGCAGCGTTCCAGTTCCTCCCGCAGTTCGGGGTCTCCCACCTGATCGATCAGCCGGTCCAGGCGATTGGCAAGCTCCTCCGCCGGAACCTGCAGACGCGAGGCCAGATGCGGGGTAAGCTCCTGGTTCCAGCCAGCCATCAACTCCGCGTTTTCGTCCGGGCCCTCTGAATTCTTGTAGGCGTCCAGTTGTTCCTGCAGCGAATTGAGCTGATTTTTCAGGGTGTCGATAATCTCGTCGGACTCATCCCGCAGCACCACCGTACCGCCGGTCTTGGGCTTGAGGTCGGTGGGCTTGTTGGGCATGGCTTGCAGGGGCTGTCCGCCAGGGTTGCCGGGCTCCTCCGGCGCGGGGGCGTGAGGGATTACTTGTTCAGTTCGTATACGATATGCGGCAGTTCGGGCAGAATCAGCTTTTCCATGGCCAGCCGCACCGCACCGCTGGATCCCGGCACGGAAAACACGGCCTTGTTGCCACAAGTGCCCGCC
Source organism: SAR324 cluster bacterium (assembly GCA_027297205.1). GTDB lineage: Bacteria > SAR324 > SAR324 > SAR324 > JACQKK01 > JAPUIH01. The sequence continues at coordinate 1,155 of JAPUIH010000151.1, forward strand.
ACCGCCCGGCTCAACATCGCCGCGGAGCCGATTTCCTCATAGCTGAACATGCGGAACAACTCGCCAAAACCGGGCAGCTCTTTATCGAGTGTACGCTCCACAACGTCATAGGTCATGTCCCGTTGCGCCACCCCGGTGCCGCCGTTGATGATCACCGCTTCGATACCGCTCTCCTTCAGCAGGCGCTCCAGCAGGGGGCCAATTAGGTTGGGATCGTCCTTGATGATGTGGTAGGCTGGCGCGCCGTGCCCGGCGGCATGTAGCATTTCCCGGATCAGGCGGCCGCTGGTGTCGTTTTCCTCCGTGCGCGTGTCGCTCACCGTGATCACTCCACAGGCCACTTGCTGCTTGGCCTGCTCCTTGTGCTGCTTGTGTGACGCTGTCGCCATAAATCCCTGAATGTGATGAAAATCCACTCCGCGGAATTTCTGATTGGAGCGGCCTCTCCAGGTCAGTTTCCTCCTCCACTTCTACCCGAAGTGGCATTCGTGGGCAAATCCAATGTTGGCAAGTCCAGCCTCATCAACACTCTGCTCAACCGCAAGCGTCTGGTGAAAACCAGCGGCACGCCGGGAAAAACCCGCGAGATCAACTTCTTTCTGATTAATGAGCGTTTCCGATTCGTGGATTTGCCGGGCTATGGATTCAGCCGGGCGGCCAAGACCAAGCAACGCAGTTGGGAAGGGCTCATCGAAACCTATCTGAGCGAGCGGCCCTGCCTGAAGGGCCTGGTGCTGATTTTCGACGTGCGCCACAGTCCCGGCCCGCTGGACCGGGCCATGCAGGGCTGGCTGGAGGGGGCGGGCCTGCGCTACCGGTTGATCGCCAACAAGGCGGATAAGCTGAAGAAGAGCCGGTTGGGCAGTCAGCTTTCTCAGTTGGAGCAGGGGTTGGCCCTGCCGGAGCCGCCCCTGGCCTTCTCGGCGAAATCCCGCCAGGGATGCGACATCCTGTGGAAATGCCTGGACGGCTGGCTGGCCGAACCGCTCAATTGAACCGCGTGCGGCCCAGGCTGGTCAAGGAGCGGCCAGACCCGCTAGGCTGTGTCTGAGAATACAGTATGGGCGCCCACATTTGTGGCAGAGGGCTCCGCGCACTTCGAGACGCCCACCCACTCGCGAGTGGGCGGGCTCCTCAGCAACGCGGAGTCCTAAATAATCAGTAATTTATTAAGCCCGCCTCCCTGAGGAGCCTTGCGTAGCAGGGCGTCTCGAAGGGGGCCGTTTTCCTCCAACGCAACACCCCTTCATGAGCAGCGAAACCCAGCAAATCCCCGTCCCCCCTTCCGTGACCGGCGGGCCGTCCCGGCTGCGTCCGGTCGATGCGCGGTTGGTGGGCTGGATGTTTGCGCTGACCTTCCTGTGGGGCTTCAACTCGGTCACGATCCGCATCATCGTCCAGGCCATGGCGCCCCTGATGGGCGCGGGGCTGCGGGGGGTGGTGGCCCTGACGGCGCTGAGTGGCTACGGCTGGCTGCGCGGGGAGTCCCTGCGCTACCGGGGTTCCGACGCCCTGCACGCCCTGGTCATTGGCGTCCTGTTCTCCCTGGAGTTTCTGCTCCTCTACAACGGCGCACGCTTCACCAGTGGCGGCCATATTTCCATTTTCATGAACACCGCGCCCCTGTTCGTGGCGGGGGGAGCGCATTTTCTGCTGCGGGAGGAGCGGCTCAATGCGTTTAAGATACTGGGGCTGACCGCCGCGTTCGCCGGCATTCTGCTGCTCTTCTCCGATGAGCTGTACGTGCAGCAGCAGGGCTTCTGGCGCGGGGATTTGCTGGTGCTGGCGGGTGCCGTGGCCTGGGCGATAACCACCCTTTATATGAAACGTTTTCTGGTGGAGCGCTTCAACGGATTTCGGCTGCTGCACGCCCAAGTATTGGTGTCCACCCCGATCCTGCTGGCAAGCTCCCTGCTCTTCGAGCCTGAGCCCTGGGCCGGCATAAATCTCCATACGGGGCTGCTGGTGATCTTCCAGGGCCTGATCGTGGTGTTCTTCAGCTATTTGATGTGGATGAATCTGCTCAGGCGCTATCCGGCCAGCGGCATGCAGTCCTTTACCTTTCTCTCTCCCGTGTGGGGTGTGGTGGCGGGCATGCTGCTGCTGAGCGAATCGGTTTCGCTGCTCATGGTGCTGGGCATGGCCATGATCGGCGGCGGTATAATCCTGGTCAACCGCCCCCGCGAGGCCGCGCCCCGGGCCGATGCCACGGAGCCGGCATGAACCATCGTACCCTGGGCCGCACGGGATGGCGGGTGGCGGAAATATCCTGCGGCACCTACAGAACCTTCGATGTGGCGGGCCATACATGGGGGCCGGCCCAGGTGTTGGAATTGATGCGCGCCAATCTGGCCCTCGGCATCAACCTGTTCGACTCCGCCCCCATGTATGGCGCAAGCGAGGCCAATATCGGCCATGCCATGCCCTCCCTGGCGCAAGCGGAGCCCTTCCACGTCGCCACCAAGGTGCTGCAGAACGATTTGGCCGGGGCACGCCGGCAGATCGAAAACTCCTTCGCCGTGATCGGCGGGCGCATCGACCTGCTGCAAATCCACAACATGGCCGGCTGGCGGGAGGTGCTGCCTTATCTGGACGAATTGAAAGCCAGCGGACGGATCCGGGCCATCGGCGTCACCCACTACGACCCCTCCGCCTTCGGAGCCATCGAGCAGGCCATGAAGACCGGCTTGGCCGACGTGATCCAGATTCCCTACAACATCATGGAGCGGGGGGTGGAACAGCGCCTGCTGCCCCTGGCCCGGGAGATGAACCTGGGTGTGCTGGTAATGACGCCCATCCGCCCTATCTTCCGCAAAGGGGAGCTGCTGGGGCGGCTGCGCGGAGTGCCCCCACGGGAACTTGCGGCCCACGGGGTAAGCGACGCGGGCAGCCTCTGTCTCAAATACCTGCTCAGCAAGAATCCGGACGTGGTGCTTATCCCTGCCACTTCCCGCCCGGAGAGGGTGGCCTCCAACGCGGCGGTGAGCGGCACGCCGCCTTTCCCGCCGGAGATTTTGCAGCGCCTGGAACGCGCCGCCGCGGGCTGACGGCAGCGCCCCCTAAAAGCGGTAGGATGTGGCGTAGATTTGCACGATCTGGTTGGGTTCGCGATCTTTCAACATGCCCAGGGTGACAAGATAATTCCACCAGAAATGGATGGCCACCCCCTGGCCGATCCGGTAGTCGTTCTCCTGCTGCAGATAGCCCACATAAAGCCCGAACAAGGCCGCGCCCAGGGGCGTGGCCTGTGCGCCGTCGCCTTCGTGGGCCAGCCCGAACAGCGTGGAAGACAGAGCCAGCCCGTAGCCCCTGCCCAAGGTGCTGGAAAAGCCGTTATTGAGAAAGCCACGGAAAAAGGACTCTTCCCCCACCGCCACCATTTCGTGCACGCCGAAATAGCCCACCCTCATTTCGTCCCGCGATATGGTGTTGTCCGGGCGGAACAGGAAACGGTCGTCGTCCGCGTCGGTCACCGCGAACAGAAAGGGAAAGATCAGGGGCACCCAGGTGGTCAAGCGAAACAGATACGCCGTGGTGAATGGGGCGGCGGCAAGCTCGCCCAGGCTTTCCGTGGGGGCGGGGGTGCTGTAGCCCGCGTTGTTCCGGGCCTGCCGGGCATCCCGGTAAGCCCCGAAGCTGGAGTACAGCGCCAGGCTGAGCAGCGCCGTGCCATACAAGTCCGCCTCGAAGGTCACGCGGTTGGTGTCGATTTCCTTGTTCTGCTCGTCGGTGTGGTCCTTGATTTGGATATAGCGGTCGTCCTCGATGAGCCTGGTGTAGTTGGTGACCAGCACCACGGCGGTGACGAATTGCAGGCCGCCCTCGGGGAAATCCCCGTTGATGGCCTGGCCGCCACCCGGCAGCAACAGGCTGGCCGTCGCGGCAATTTCCGGGGGCACGGCCCGCGCCTGCCCGGCGCATAGCAGCAGCAGCGTGGCCAGCACGGCGGCTGACTGCTTGCGCGGCCAGACCCATGCCCCCAGGGCGTGGCATGCCAGGCTCATTCGTAGGACCGGGCCAGCAATTGAATGGGGTGCACCACGTGTATTTGCAGGCCCTGGCGCTTGGCGCCCAGCCGCAGCTGGAGCAGGCAGCCCGGATTGCCCGTGGCCACCACATGAGCTTCCGTGGCGGCGATATTGGCCATCTTGCGGGCCAGTACGCGTGCGGACATGGCCGGGTAGTGGAGGCTGTAGCTGCCCGCGCTTCCGCAGCACCAATCCGCCTCCGGCAAGGACACCAACTCCAGTTCCGGGATACGCGCCAGCAGTTCCCGCGGTTGCGAGGAAATCTGTTGGGCGTGCAGCAAATGACAGGGATCGTCGTAGGCCACGCGCATGGGCATCGGACGGGTGGGCTGCACCAGGGGCAGGGCGGCCAGAAACTCGCACACGTCCCGCACCCGCGCCGCCACGCGCTCGGCCCGTTCGCGCCACTGCTCATCGCCCGCCAGCAGCCGGCCGTAGGCTTTCATCGTGGCCCCGCAGCCCGCGGAATTGACCACGATGGGCGCCTCGCCCGTGGCTTCCCATGCGGCGATGTTGCGCCGGGCCAACTCGCGCGCCGCCTCCCGTTGGCCCTCGTGGGCGTGCAGGGCTCCGCAGCAGGTCTGGCCCGGGGGCAGCAACGCCCTGTAACCGTTGCGGGCCAGCACCTTTACCGTGGCGGCGTGCACCTCTCCGAACAGGGTGTCCATCACACAGCCTGTGAACAGCACCGCCTCCGCGCCCTCCCGCGCCGGCGTGGAGATTTCGGCGATGAGACCCCGCACCCCGCGCCGCCAGCCCAGAGGCGGGCCAAAGGGAGGAATGGCCCGCTCCATCCGGCCCAGGGAAGGCAGCAGCAGGTCCAGCAGCCCCAGGCCCCGCAGCACGAATTGCAGGCCGCTCATGCGGTACGCATAGAGTCCCCAGGCCAGCAGACTCCGCAGACCGGGAGACAGCAGCAGCCTGTTCAGCAGCAAGTGCTTGAGGGCGCCGCCGCGCGCCGTATCGGCCTGCCCAGCCTCCAGCAAATCGCGGAAGCGGATGCCCGCGGGGCAGGCCGTCTCGCAGGCCAGGCAGCCCAGGCATTGGCCGAGCGGCTCGGCAATCTCCCCTGCGGGAATTTGACCCTGGGCC
>JAPUIH010000152.1 GCA_027297205.1 SAR324 cluster bacterium
TATTCACAAAAGAAAAAATACACAAGTACGGTTGGGGTTTCTCCGCCAGGAGCCCGGCCCCCGGTACCCCCGCCAAGGGGCTCCGCTCCTGGCATTCCCGCCAGTGGCCCTTGGAACCTTTTTTTGCGGGAGGGTGCGGTATACCGCACCCTCCCACCAGAAATGGGGTTTGGGGGAAGCAACGCGAAGCTTGCAGCGTTGCCGCTCCCCCAACTAATACGGCGCTGCGGGATCAGTGAGCATCCGCCGCGGAATCAGCGGTGGCATGGCGGATATCGGTCTTGGTGCCCCGGGTCAGCGGCAGCAGCATCAGCGGGCCCATGGCCACCACGAACCCCATCGTGGTAAATGCCATGCCCCAGGAGCCGAAGCCGGCCCCACCCCCGGAGGCGTCAAGCACCACCCCGAAGGCCAAAGGTCCCAGGAAAGAGCCGATAAATCCGATGGAGGAATGCACGGCCATGGTCATTCCGCGGAAACCTTCCTCCGCCTCGGCCACCGCTCCCGCGGTCACTGTCGAGGATTCAAAGGTCACCATCCAGCCGTAGGCGATAATGGCAAGGGTGATTGTCAGGCCGGACTGTTCGGCCACAAAACCCAGGGCGTAGGCCAGCAGGGCGGATGCGAACATGATCAGGCTGGCCACGCGGCGCCGCCCAAACCTGGTGGCCAGCTCGTTCCCCATGACGCTCGACGGCACGGAGGTCAGGTTGGCCGCCGCGGCCAGGGTAGTCGGGCTGATGGGCAGCACCAGTCCCGGGCGCATGCGCTGGATGAACACCAGAAAAGCCACGATCCATGATCGGAATCCGAACAATTCCCAATTGTGCGCCATATAGGCCAGCACGTAGCCCATCGCCCCCCGGTTGCGCAGCACCCGCTTGAAATTGGCAATGCTCAGCGACGCCCCTTCCACTTTCCGCGAGGCGGGAGCCGCGGGCAGCAGAAACGGCACCGCCACGAAGGCGATGGCCGGGCCAATGGCGGCCAGTTGAAATATTTGCTGCCAGTCCATCCACTCCGCCGCCAGGCCGGTCAGGTAATAGGAAATGCTGGAGCCCAGGCCGAAACTGGAAGTGTAGAAGGCCACCGCACGGGATTGGGCAGGCCCCTCGATGTTATCGCTCAGAATTTTCAGCCCCGGCATGTAGGTGCCGGCCAGGCCGATCCCCGCCAAGGCACGGAATAGCAACGCGCTCCAAAATCCGTCCGCGAACAAGGCGAATCCCCCTACGGCGGCGACTGTTAATGCCATGCAAGCCAGGTAGATGCGGCGCGGGTCGATGCGGTCGGTGAGGCTGACCAGGATCAATACCGCCACCAGGTACCCGGCGAAGTAGATGGCGTTGATCCAACCGGCTTCCGTATTGGTAAGGCCCCATATCTCCTGGAACTGAGGCAAGAGTGAAGGGAAGGTGGCGAACCCGGACATACTCAGAATTTGAGCCACGCAGCCCGCGGACACCAGTAAGACGGGATTTCTCATATCCTCCAATCGTGCAAGGTTTTGCCTTCCGCCGCGGCTCGGCTAGCGTAAGCCGCCGGCCATTCTGGTGCTTTCCGGAAGGCGGCGCAGCCATGCGATGCACGGTGGGCCCAATAGCCCTCCCAGGCCAAGGCTGGCAAAGGCCAAGCCCCAGGCCAGGGTGCTGCCGCCCACCGCGCCGCCCTGTACCCGGTCCAGCACCAGCCCGAACAGGGCTGGACTGATCACACCCGCGCCAAAGCCGGTCACGGAGCGCAGTGAGTAGGCCGCGCCAAGGTAGCGCGGGCTGACCACTTCGGTGAGGGCGGTGGAATAAACCGGAGAGTCGCCGATGGCGGTGAAATGATAGACCAGCCCCACGGCCACCACGATCCACAGTGGTGCGGCGACCAGCCAGCCTATCGTGAACGAACAGACCAGGCTGGCGCACCCCATCAGCAACATCACCGTGGTACGGCCCCACCGGTCCGAAAGTCCGCCGCCCAGTATGTTCCCGCCCATGCTCACGAGCATCATCAGCGCGCTCAGGCTGGCGGCGAGGCTGGCGGCGCGCGTACCATCCATTGTCACGGCGGCCAGGGAGGCGGCCAGAAACGCCGGCAGCCAGGCGCGCATCCCCAGCAATTCCCAGCTGTGAAAGGTATAGCCCGCGATGACCAGCAAGGCGGGCTTGTTGGCCAGCACTTCCTTGCGCAGGCTTTGTTGGCCAGCGCCATCTGGCGGTGGCGGGATCAGGTTGGGCGTATGGCGCAGGGTGAAGAAGGCCAGCGCCGTGCCCAGCGCGGGGCCGGCGGCAGTCACGTAGAAGGCGCCGCGCCAGCCGCTCACTTCCACCATTACCCCGCTCAGGAAAAGCGACAAGGCATTGCCGGCGGATGAGGCTGCGATGTATAGCCCTATTGCCCGCCCCCGCCGGGCGGGTGTGAAGCGTTGGGCGATCAGAGTCAGCACCGGAGTATAGGATCCCCCGGCAAACAGGGCCACCGTTCCATAAAGGAAGAAACCGCTGAGAAAGTCCTGGGCGAACACCGCAAAGGAGAACGCTCCCACCGCTCCGGCGATGCTGGAAAGCAGGAACACGCGCTTGGCGCCGAACCGGTCAGCCAGAAAACCCACGCCAAACAGGGAACTCAGGTAGCCGATATGAAAGGCCGAATGTATCAGGCCCGCTTGGCTGGCCGACATGGCCCAATCCAACTGCAGCAGTGGCAGCGTGGCGGCATAGGTCATGGTGACAAGCCCAAATCCTACCCGCGCCACACACAGTCCCAGCAGCCAGGGTCCGTCGCCGCCCGGCGTGGAGCCCCGTTGCGCGTTTTCACCATCGGTCATCAATTCACTCCGGTATTCCGCGCAGCACCCCCGGGTTCCTCGGAGCCCCAGGGTTTCCCCTTGCGCTTCGGCATTTCTTGCCCCGTTCAGCCGCGTACCCTAGCAATCACCAATGGGCAAGTCAATGATAGTTCTAGAAGTATCGAAGTAATTGCCCGCGAGGCAGGTTCTTTCACCGGCCGGTCCGTTACGGTTGCCTCATTGAGCGGTAGGCGGTTATTCCCAGCCAAATGTGGCTGGAGGTTTGTTGGTGATGTCGTAGAACACAGCGTGCACGGCGGGCATGGCCAGCAGCCGTTGCGCCAGTTGCTGGAGCGGAGCCCAGTCAATACGGGCAAAGCGCGCGGTCATTACGTCCTCTGAAACCACCGGGCGCAGTACCACGCATTCTCCCTCGCCGCCGGGGGCCAGGGGCAGTAGAATCACCAACAGTTGAAAGATTTCCCGCATCAGGCCATTTTCCTCCAGCATGCGCGTGGCAAGATGATCCGCCTCGCGCAGTAATGCAAGCCGTTCCGCCGTGCAATACGCGCGGTGCGGCTTCAACTCCGGCAGGGTATCCGGTGCGAGCAAGGTCACCACGCGATTTACGGCGCGAAGATTATTGGTGATGCGGGAGGAGCAATCGTCCAACTGCTCCCAATCGCGCGGGCCGTTCAGCGCCACGGGCGGGGTATAGCTGCGGCTGTCGCCCTGCACGCCCACGGAGCGCACGGGCAGCAGCCGCCCTGCGAAAGGACTGTCCTTCAACAATTCCGTCAGGGCGGCGGCGTTGTCTTCGATCTCCGGATAATGCTCCGTGCCTTCGGCGCACAGCACGTTGATGGACAGCCCCGGTCCGGGGAAGGGGTGGCGCTGTACAATTTCTTCGGGCAGGCCAAGCTC
>JAPUIH010000153.1 GCA_027297205.1 SAR324 cluster bacterium
CCGGGAATTTTGGCTTCGCAGCGTGGGCAACATCCGTTTTGCAAATGATAGCCCTGCACGGCAAATCCATGCCGTTCCACCAGCAGCGCCCTGCAATGGGGACAAAAAGTGTGCTCTAAATCGTCCACCTGCCCCGCCACATTGCCAGGATAGACGAAGCGCAGCCCAGCGGCCTTGCCGATGCCATGGGCGAGCAGCAGGGTCTCCGCGGTCGTCCGGCCCTGCTCGCGCATGCGGTAGTCCGGATGAAATGCGGTGACATGCCAGGGAATGTCCGGAGACAGCTCGGCCAGGAAGCCCGCGATGCCGCGCAGTTCGGCCTCCGAATCGTTAAAGCCCGGCACCACCAGCGTCACGACCTCCAGCCACATCCCCGCCCGGTACACCCGCTCCACCCCGTCCAGCACGTTTTGCAGGGTGCCTCCCAGTTTGCGGTAGCGTTTGTCGTCGAACCCCTTCAGGTCGATCTTGTACAGATCCACCCAGGGCTTGATATAGGCGATCACTTCATCGGTGGAATTGCCGTTGGAGACGTAGGAGGTCACCAGGCCGGCGTTTTTGCCCAGCTTGAATATTTCCACCGCCCACTCGCTGGTGATGAGGGGCTCGTTGTAGGTGCTGGTCAGGGTGAGCGCACCCAGCCGCTTGGCATGCACCACCACCTCTTCAGCGGAGATGGGCGTGATCGAGGACACGGCGGAATCGTCGCGCAGAGCCTGGCTGGTCACCCAGTTCTGGCAATAACCGCAGTGAAAATCGCAGCCGAGCATGCCCAGGGAGAGGGCCCGCGTGCCCGGCACGGCATGGTAGAAAGGCTTCTTTTCGATAGGATCGTCTTGCAGCCCGGCCACATAACCGCGCGGCCCCAGCAGCACGCCCCCACGGTTGAAGCGCACCTTGCATACGCCGGCCCGCCCCTCGGGAATGAGGCAGCGGTGGCCGCAGGCCACACAGCGCACCCGCCCCCCTCCCTCGTCATGGCCCAGGGCCATGGGGGCGGCGTGGCGTTCCAGGGTTGCCTGTAAACTTTGCATGCGCATCACCACGGCCCAAGATTGAGGCAGGTGCTGGCGGCGCGCCACCCAGCCTGCCTATTGCGCGGATGTGAGCCGCACCTGGAAGGTTTTGTCCTCCCCGCGGCGCTCGGTCCTGACCGTGACCACGTCGCCCGGCTTGTGCTGCTCCATGGCGTTGAGCAGGTCGTCGCTGTTGCGTACGGCCATATCGCCCACACCCACTATTACGTCTCCAATCAGGATGCGTCCATCCGCCGAGCGCGTCAAGCCAATCATGCCCGCCCGGGCCGCCCCCTTGCCGGCATCGACCTCCATCACGATCACACCGACGATGCCCAGGTTCTGCGCACTACGATCCTCCACCGCCCCCAGGCCCATCACGGGACGAATCAGCCGCCCATGGGCGATCAGTTCAGGCACCACCTTGGTGATTGTGTTCACCGGCACCGCGAAACCGATCCCCGCGCTGCCGCCGCCGGGGCCGATGATGGCCGTGTTGACACCGATCAGCCTGCCGGTGGAATCCAGCAGCGGACCTCCGGAATTTCCCGGGTTGATGGCAGCGTCGGTCTGGATCACGCCCCGGATCTTGCGTCCGTTGGGAGAAATGATTTCCCGGCCCAGGGCGCTGATGATGCCGGTGGTAAGGGTATAGTCCAGGCCGAAGGGATTTCCGATGGCCAACACCTTGCGTCCCACCTGCAGCATGTCCGAATCGCCGATGGGCAGGGGTTTGAGCTTCTCCGGCGGTGCGTTGATTTTCAGCACCGCAATATCCTTGCTCGGCGCGACCCCGACCACCTTGGCTTCCCAGCTGGTGTTGTCGGCAAGACTGACCATGATGCTGTCCGCCCCTTCGATCACATGGGCGTTGGTGACAACGATGCCATCCCGCGACCAGACGAATCCGCTGCCTGTGCCGCGCGGAATCTCGAACACGTTCATGGTGAACAGGTCGCGCCGCAGCTGCTTGCTGGTGATGAACACCGTGGACGGGGAGACCGCCTTGAATATCTCGACGTTGTTGTCTTCATCGCTGGAGGTGATTTTCGGCAATACGGTGGGTGTCCGCGGCGGGGGTTGCGCCGCTTCCCGTTCGCAGCCGACCACGGCGATTCCCAGCGCCAGAGCGGCAAGCAATATGCTGTGACTCAAGCGAAATTTACTGATTACAATTCCGATTCCATCATGCATGACCGGAGTCCCTTTCCTTGATCGGCGCGGCGCCGCATCGGCTAGCCTGCGATTACCTGGGCAATTTACCTAGTATGCACCATGCAAGGCATAAAATTGCAACCGGACACTCTGGAGGAGCACTGAAGTCAGCTGGTCTGTAAGAGAAGGAAGTCGGGTGGTAAATTAGGGTCGCGGAAGGCAAAAAAAAACGTGCAGGTCTTGAATCGCTTGGGGGAAGGGGGGGAGCCGACCCAAGACCTACACGATATCGCTTGTACTTCGGATTCCCTTGCAAAACGGGAATCACACTGCATGCAGAAACCTGTGTTATGATACCGGCGTTAAGAACTGCGCCGGTTAACCACTGCTCTGATACACTGCAAATTGGAGGCCGCAGTTGTTTTTATTTTAATTTAATCTCTTATCCGCTGATATTATTGAATGAAATGATACATAGCATGTGGAGTGCATGCTTCATCACCATGAAGAAAAAGTCTCTTAAATGAGACTATTCGGTATAGATGGCTCCGTTTGGATAATAAATTACATAGAACTTTAGCTATTTTTTATATATCACTGTAATAACAATTATATTTTAAAAACGATAGTCTCCTTTTTGATAATTTGATTATTTTCCGCGCGAGAGATACCGGCGGGTGGATTTGATCAGGCATCCGCGCCGGCCCAATCCTGGGGCGCCAGAAACTGATCGGCCAGCCTGCTCTCCGGGCTGCCTTCTTCCGGCCGCCAGTTGTAATGCCAGTTCACCACGGGCGGCATGGACACCAGGATGGACTCGGTGCGCCCGCCGGACTGCAGCCCGAACAGGGTTCCCTGATCGTAGAGCAGGTTGAATTCCACGTAGCGGCCGCGGCGGTGACATTGGAACGCCCGCTCCCGCTCCCCATAGGGCGTGGCGCGGCGCCGCTCCACAATGGGCAGGTAACTGTCCAGCAGCGCCTGTCCCAGGGCCAGGATAAACGCCCGCGCCGGCTCACGCGCACCCTTGAGGTAATTGAAGAATATCCCGCCGATGCCGCGGGCCTCGCTCCGGTGCTTGAGATAAAAGTATTTGTCGCACTGGTCCTTGAAATCAGGATAATAGGCCGGATCGAAGCGGTCGCAACATTCCTTGATGGTGCGGTGGAAGTGGATGCAGTCGGCGCGCTCGGGATAATAGGGCGTCAGGTCCATGCCGCCGCCAAACCAGTACACCGGGCCCACCTCGAAGTAGCGCACGTTAAAATGCACGGCAGGCACGTAGGGATTGCGGGGGTGGAAAATCAGGGAAACGCCGGTGGCGAAGTAGGGCGTGGCCGGATCCAGATCGGGGTTGTCCCGCAGCACCACTTCGGGTACGGCGCTGCCATTGATGGCGGAGAACAACACCCCCGCTTTTTCCAGCAGTTCGCCGTCCTGCAAGACCCGCGAGACGCCACCCCCCCCTTCCTCGCGCCGCCACTCGTCGCTGAGAAAATCTGCGCCGTCCGCCGCGCCGAGGGCATCGCAGATCGTGTTCTGCATGCCACGCAACTGCTCCGCGAGTTCTTTGCCAAATTGCGAGGCGATCATGGATTGCGGCGGCAGGGGGTTATCGGGACAGGCTCGGGCCGGAAACGTGCCTTCATCCTACCCCCATTGCCCCGGCGATTCAAACCGCCGCGCCCGCGCCAGGCCATCGAGTGGAAACGGCCCCGGCGGCGGGCCTCCGTTTACCATCCCGGCAAAAGGGGCTAGCATGCCAGGCAGCGCGGGCCGGAATCCCCAGGTGCGCGGGCAATAATTACGGCAAAGCGGCAGAGAGACATGAAGAGAATTACGCTTGTGCGGCACGGAGAGACCTTCCAGAACCATAACCATACCGTGCAGGGCAGCGACCCCACCCAGGGCAGGCTCACCGCCAAGGGCCTGCGGCAGGCCGAGCTGCTGGGACGCCGTCTGGCGGAACGGCGCTTCGAGGTGGTGTATTGCAGTCCCCTGGAACGGGCCGTGCTGACCATGAGCAAGATATTGATGGCCCGCAACGGCGAGCGCACCCTGCCCATCGTGTTTCACGAGGCCCTCAAGGAGGCCAACCTGGGCGTGCTGCACGGACGGCCGCATGCGGAGTGGAGGGCGGCCATCACGGGCGATCCCATGGCCTATGCGCCGCAAGGCGGGGAAAGTTGGCTGGACGTGCAGCGCCGGGCCACGGCCTGTCTGCGGGAAGTGATCCTGCCCGATCCGCACTCGGAAATCCTGATCGTCGCCCATGGCGGTGTGAACCGGGGCATTATCGCCTCCCTGACCGGTATGAGCATGGGCGAATCCTGGCAGGGCGCCGGGGTGGGCGCGCCCCAGGACAATACCTGCATGAACACCCTGGAAGTGGAGAGCGACGGGTCCTTGCACGCCGCGGTGGTGAACGATACGGCCCATCTGATGGAGGAATTTTCAAACACCTCCCCCGGCCAACGCTGGCTGGGGGCCGCGCGGCGCTGGGAACTGCTGGGAGAGCCGTCCCGGGCGGCCCAGCTTCCGGAGGCCTGAGCGCTCCCGCAGCGGATCTTCCCGCCACGCAAAGCCGGGCCTTCCTCACGGCTCAAGCGACGTCTGCGCTTCGCCTCACTCGGGCCAGGCCAGCAGCCGCTCGATGATGGAATGC
>JAPUIH010000154.1 GCA_027297205.1 SAR324 cluster bacterium
ATCCCAAAGCGCCACAACTTCCCTGCAGGCGCCCCCGTCCGAGAGGGCCAAACATGCGCCGCCTCCAGCCAACGGGACCAATATATATACCCCCTCCCACAACCCCACGTCAACACATCAATAGGCCAATTGCGGGGGAAAGCTCTAAAAATGATTGTCTCCGTGGCGTTCCGTCCAATGATTGTGGAACACGAACACGGCCACGGCCACCAGAATAGTACTGGAGATCAGGGTAATAAAGAGTGACATGGAGGGCCTTTCATCCTGCCGCCCATATGTGGCGAGCCCTGGCAGGCGGTACGCCGGCTGCCCAGCGATACTCGTTGCGACATCACCGATCGAACTGTTTTCGGCGGCAATTCAATCATCCACAATTGAAATAATCCACAAATACTGATTACATGTTGGCCGGCGGAAGAAAACCAAATTTTGCCGCGGGGCCGGAAAAAATTTGGAGAAAAATTGAAAATGTGGGATCGGACGGCGGTGCGCTCCATAATGTGGTATGAATGTGCCCCCTGGGCGGTTCATTCTCCGGACGCGTACGCAATGGAAATCCGCATCATACGGGCTTCCGATGGAACTCGGAATTTGGGCGGACAATGACCAAAATCTTGATCGTTGACGATTCAGAGGACAATCTGACCCTGACCTCCCTGGTGTTGCAGCGGGACGATTATGAGATCATCACCGCCATGAACGGCCGGGATGCGCTACGGATTGCCCAAATTGATTTGCCGGACGTGATCCTGCTAGATGTGCAAATGCCGGATTTGGACGGATTTGAGGTATGCCGCCGCCTGAAGGGAGAATCGGATACGGAAAACATTCCCGTGCTGTTTCTGACAGCGAAGCACAAAGACATCGATTCGGTTTCCCTTGGCTTGAGCTTGGGCGCGGAGGATTACATCGTAAAGCCCTTCAGCAGTATTGAACTGCGGGCGCGGGTCAGTGTGCTGGCGCGCCTGAAGAATCAGATGGATGAATTGGGGAATAAGAACCAGCAGTTGGAATCAGCGAACCAGGCGCTGGCGGACTCGAACGAACAGATTTTGCAGGCGCAGAAGGCGCTGGAGCAGATGGCGATCACGGACCCCCTGACCGCCCTGTACAACCGCCGCTACTTCACCGAGCGTCTGTCCGAGGCTTTCGCCATGATCGACCGTGAACCGGTGGTGATCCACCTGCTCATGTTCGACCTGGATCATTTCAAAAAAGTCAACGATACGTACGGCCATCAGATGGGAGATGCGGTGCTGTTGCAATTTTCCCATATCCTGCGCAGAGCCGTGCGGAAGAACGACATTATTGCCCGCATCGGCGGAGAGGAATTCGTCATTGCCATGCTCAATATTCCCTCGGACCGGGCGCACCTGGCCGCGGATCGGATTCGCATGGAAGTGGAGGGCTATAAATTCGAAGCGGAAGGGTATTCGCTCTCCGTGACCACCAGCATCGGCGTGGCTTCCTATCCCGATTTGCAGTTGGAAAATCCCACCCTGGAGACCATGTTGCACGAGGCGGACGAAGCGCTGTACTACGCCAAGTCCCACGGCCGCAACCGTACGGTGATCGCGCCGGCTCCCAAGGATTAATTTTCCCTCGACCGGCACCAGACCCGCAGGCGCATAGCGCGGCGATCTCACGTCCCGCACCGCAGGCGCGGCCAGCGCGCAGTTGGCCATGGCAAGGTATGCCTGTGGCGGGGGGCAATCTGTTTATGGAGGGTTTGCGCCGCCGGTGGGCCGGCGTTCGCGAACGATGCGCGGCTAGACCGCTTTGGCCGGTGCCCCTTTTTGAGTCAGGCCAAATTCCAGGCAGGCCAGTTGGGTGGCTACCTCGTAGAAATGCTGGGGCAGTTCCACGTAGCGCACGGCGCGGTTATTCGTCCAGCGCACTTCGTCATGGGCCAGCCCGTGATCGCTCACCTTGTCGAACTGATACCACTCGAATTCGTACAGGTACTCCATGCGGCTCAGCAAGTACTCGCCGCTCTTGGAGCGCAGCACGGCCTGATGGCCCTTTACCGCGGCACTGGAAGTACGCCGTTCCAGGAACATGCGGAAGTCCTTTTTGCCCCAGATGAATTGCAGGGTCAGCAGACCTCCCTTTTCCGATTTTTCGAAGATGGCAAATGTATCCGTTCCGATGGTATGGGTTTTCACGTGCTTTGCTCCTCGCCGTGTTCCATGACTGAGGCGCCTCCCGTGCCGGGATGATAATCGCTGCTTGCGCGAGCCGCGCCAGGCTGAAGTATCGCTGCTTGCGCGAGCCGCGCCAGCAATGAGCCTAGGGCCTCATTTTCCGGTTTTCAAGAAAAATTGCGCTCGTTCCAGTATTTTATCCTCCTCTCCGGGGGCGCACCAGAATATGCCCGGATGTTTGCGCAGCCAGGTCAGTTGCCGCTTGGCGTAGTTGCGGGTGCGCTGGGCGATGTCCTCGGCGAGCCGCGCCGGTTCCCGCATTTCTTGCAGGAGGGCGGTGATCTCCTTGTATCCGATCGCGCGCAAGGGCTTCACCTCGGGGTGATAACCCATCTCCAGCACGCGCCGCACCTCCTCCACCCAACCACCCTCCAGCATGGCGGCGACGCGGTCTGCGATGCGGCTGTAAAGTTCCGGACGCTGCCAGGCAATGCCCACCGACAGCACATTCCCCGCGCCGTCCCGGAACGGCGTGGCTTGCTGGAATTCGTGGATGGGCCGGCCCGTGGCCAGCACCACCTCCAGGGCGCGCAGATTGCGTGCCTTGTCGTTGGGGTGCAAGGCCGCCGCGCCCCGCGCATCGAGCCGTTTCAGTTCCTCCCGGCAGGCGGCCAGGCCCTTCCGCCCGTGCAGGCGCTGCACCCGCTCCCGGATGGCGGACGGGATGCCGGGAATGTCCGCCAACCCGAACAGCAGCGCCCGGAAGTAGAGCCCCGTGCCCCCGCAGAGCAGCGGCGCCTTGCCCTGCGCGCCCAGCCGGGCGATCACGCGCGCGGCGTCGGCGGTATAGCGGCCCGCGGAATAGGGTTCGTCCGGATTGACCATGTCCAGCAAATGATGGGGCACCAGGCGCCGCTGCCGCGCGGTGGCCTTGGCGGTGCCAATGTCCAGATGCCGGTACACCTGCATGGAGTCGGTGCTGATGATCTCCCCGCCCAGGGCCTGTGCCAGGCGCAGGGCCAATGCGGATTTCCCGCTGGCCGTGGGGCCCACCACGGCGATCATGCGCGGGGGGGCGGCTTCCTGCTCGGCGTTGCTGCGGGGCACGGCTGGGGCGCTTCGGGCTGAAGATTGCGGATTCCGTTGCTGGGGGCGGCGGCGGGCGTTGGCAAGCGCGCCGCCCATATGCTACTGCTAATGTTACTTATAGCAGCACTGGGGACAGTTTACTTCCACCCATAACCTCCGCCCACAGGCCCCCGGCCGGCCTGATGCGCGGGAAGCCGGAAGCCAATGGCCAAACCCAGATGATCAAGCTCAGCTTTTGCCTCAAGCGGCAGGCCCACCTGACCCGGGAGGCCTTTCTCGATTACTGGCTCAACACCCATGGCCCGCTGGTGAGGCGCCATGCCAAGGCGCTCAACATCCACCGCTACGTGCAGCATCACAACCAGGACGACCCGCTCAACGAGGGCATGCGGGCCGGGCGCGGAGCGCCGGAGCCCTTTGACGGCGTGGCGGAATTGTGGTGGAAGAGCAGGGCGGAGTTGGAACAGGCCTTCAGCACGCCGCAAGGAAGGCGGGCCGGCAAGGAATTGCTGGAAGACGAGGCCCGTTTCATCGAATTGAAGCATTCCCCCCTGTGGCTCGGGGAGGAAAAAACGATTGTCGAATAGCCCTGCGCGGCGGTGCGGCCCACCTCCGCGGGGATGCAAGCAATTTCCCAATCACTGAAGGAAGCTGATGAAAGCACAAGCCGAACAAGTGCCGGGAGGATACGCGGGGAAGGTGCTGCGCGTGGATCTCGGCAAGAACAAAATCTGGACCCAGACCCTTTCCCCCGCCGAGTGGCGGGAATGCGTGGGAGGCGTGGGCCTGGGGGCGAAGATTTTGTACGAGGAGGTTCCGGCCAAGGCCCACTGGGATCATCCGGAAAACCGGCTGGTGCTGGCCACGGGCCCTTTCGCGGGCCTGCCCATCTGGGGCACGGGCGGACTGACCGTGACCACCCGCGGCGCCATGACCAACGGCGCGACTTCCACCCAGGCCAACGGATTTTTCGGCGCCAGCCTGAAATTCAGCGGCTACGACGCCATTGTGCTGCAGGGCAAGGCCAAAAAATGGGTGTACCTGTACATCAACGACGACGTGGTGGAACTGCGCGACGCCAAGCATCTGCTGGGCAAGGACACCTGGGAAACCCAGGACGCCCTGCACGAGGAAACGGGCTTTACGGGCCATCAGCTGAGCGTGTACAGCAGCGGGGTGGCAGGGGAGAACAAGGTGCGCTTCGCCGCCATCCACGGCGATTATGGCCATGTGGCCAGCAAGAACGGCTGCGGAGCGGTGCTGGGGGACAAGAAGGTCAAGGCGGTGGCCATCGTGCGTGGCACCAAACCGCTGGCGGCCCACGACGTGCGGGGGCTCTACCACGTGGCGGACACCATCGCCCATGAATTGCAGACCAACCCCACCACCAAGGGGCTGTATGCCCTGGGCACCCTGCCCGGTGTGGTCAACCTTTCCAGGCTGGGGGTGCTGCCCATCCGCAACTACACCACCAACGAGCTTCCGGACGGCGTGGACATGGGGCCCTGGGAAGGGCCGGCCCTGCGGGAAGGCTTCGACCACCGGGGCCACCAGTGCAGCGCCTGCGGCATGCACCACTGTCATCAGATCGTGCTCAACAAGGGGAGGCACAAGGGCGAAATCGTGGACGAGCCGGAATACGAGGGCTGGTCGTGCAGTTGGGCCCTTGGCAATACGGACCCCAACTCCGCCGCCTGGCTGAACACCCAGCTGGACCGGGCCTGCCTGGACGTGAACGAGTTCGGCTGGCTGATAGGCTGGGTGATGGAATGCTACGAAAAGGGCTACCTCACCGCCAAGCAGCTTGATGGCATCAAACCCAAATGGGGCGACATGAAAGCCGTGACCGCCCTGCTGAAGAAGATCATCCACCGGGAAGGCATCGGCAACCTGCTCGCCGAAGGGACGAAGCGGGCCTCGGAGAAGATCGGCGGCGAGGCGGCCAAGTGCGCCATTTACGTCACCAAGGGCAGTTCCCCCCGCGGTCACGACCACCGGGGACGCTGGGAGGAAATGCTCGATACCTGCGTGGGCAGCACGGGCACCCTGGAATCCGGGCAGATGATAGAGCCCCAGGAGATGGGCCTGCCGGCGCGCTTCAATCCCTTCGATCCCGACGCGGTGGCCAACGTGGTGGGCAAGATGCTCGGGCGGCGGCACTTCGAGGATTCCCTGGGATCGTGCATCTTCACCACCCGCACCAGCCTGAAGAACCTGTGCATGGCGCTCAATGCCGCCACGGGCTGGGACTACACGCCGGAGGAGGCCATGCGCTTCGGACGCCGCACGGCGGTCTACCTGCGCGCCTTCAATCTGCGCTGCGGAATCGGCCCGGAGCTGGAGAAACCCTCCCTCCGCTATGGCTCGCAACCCCACAACGGCCCCGCCAAGGACAATTCCGTTGCGGACAACTGGGATCGCATGATCAAGACCTGGTACGACATTGTGGACTACGATCAAAAAACCGGCAGGCCCAAGCGCAAGCTGCTCAAGCAATTGGGCATGAAGCAGGTCGAGCGGGATCTGTGGGGCGCCTGATACCGCCGGACGGCCCGAAACTGCCGATGAACGCCGATGGACGCGGCAGGGGATTGCTGATCTGGCCATATCGGCGTCTGTCCGCGTGCATCCGCGGTTCCATGAAAGCGGCTGTTATCGGTTCCGTATTGCAAGTTAACTGAGTAGCGCCAATGGTCCAATCCGCGAAAAAAACCGGCGAGGCCTTCACGGTCAAAGTGGAGGTCATCGCCTGGGTGCGCACCTTCCTCGGCGGCCCCGCCGACGGCGCCCAATCTTTCCAGGAGCAGGCCCGGCCGGGGGATACCCTCCGCGACGTCCTGAAGAACCTCTCCCAGCGCTTCCCCAAGCTGGATCACGCCCTCTGGGACGAGCACGACCGCAGTGAAATCGGCCCCCACATCGAAATCATCATCAACGAGACCATCCTCGGGGCGGACTACCAGTTGGACAGCCCCCTCAATCCCGGCGACGAAATAGTACT
>JAPUIH010000155.1 GCA_027297205.1 SAR324 cluster bacterium
TGCGTGGAGGAAATTACGATTGAATCAACCCCGTGGCTCAATCTGCAGGTTGTCGATGAGGCGGGTGTCGCCGATTTGCACGGCCAGGGAGGCCAGCACGGGGCCCGCTACGGTGGCGCATTCGGCGAGGGTGTTTGGGTCGGCGATGCTCACGTATTCCACCTCGGCGCGGGGTTCGCGGCCGAGGATGTCCCGCATGCGCCCGCGCAGCACCTCACAATCCCGCTCGCCGCAGCGCAGGGCGGTTTCCACGTCCTTTAGGGCGCGATAGAGCACCAGGGCGGCTTTGCGCTCCCTGGGGCTGAGGCGGGCGTTACGGGAGCTGAGGGCAAGGCCGTCCTGGTCCCGCACGGTGGGGCAGACCACGATTTCGGTGAGCATGCCCAGGTCTTCCACCATGCGCTTCACCACCAGGGTCTGCTGGGCGTCCTTCTGGCCGAAATAGGCTCTTTGAGGCTGGGTTAGGCAGAGCATCTTGGCAACCACGGTGGCCACGCCCCGGAAGTGCCCGGCACGATGGGCGCCTTCCAGGGGTTGCGAGAGCTGCTCCACTTCCACATAGGTCTGAAAGTCCTCGGGATAGACCTCCCGCGCACCCGGCGCCAATACGTAGTCCATGCCGCATTCCCCGGCCAGGCGCAGGTCTTCCTCCATCACCCGGGGATAGCTGCCGAAGTCGGCATCTTCCGCAAATTGCTTGGGATTGACGAAAATCCACAGCACCGCGATCTCGTTCTCCTCGCGGGCCCGGCGCATCAGGGCCAGATGGCCTTCGTGCAGGGCGCCCATGGTGGGAATCAGCCCAAGCGCGCCCGTCAGTTGGGGACGGAGTTCTTTCCAGGCGGAGAGGGATTGAATGACCTGCATGGAGCTTCCTCAGGAAAACTTGCAGGAGCGCCTCCAGCGTGGAAAGCGCTGCCAGCCGCGGCCGGGTGGGCCGTGCTCCCTTTGGCATTCCCCCAAGGGTTTAAGCTGCTGCCCTCAAATAGCAAACCCGGTGCAAAAAAGTAAGGTATTTTTAACGTTAAGCGAGTTTTCCGAATTGCAGCCTTTGCGCGTTTTTTCACGGTTTTCTCACGGTGCCGCGGCGCATTGTCATTCCCCCATCCGTGGCGTAAGCTGATCTGCATTTTTTCCTGAACCATCGCAATTCCGGGCAAGCCCAATCGAAATGGAGGTGCGCAAGATGGCGGACACCCCTCTGCATTACCAGACAATCGGCGAGCTTGGAAGGAGCATCCGAGCCGGCAAGCTGTCGCCCGTGGAACTGACCGAGCATTTGCTGGCCCGCAGCGAACACCTGGACAGCAAGCTGAACGCCTACCGATTCATGGCCCGCCAGCGGGCGCTGGCCGAGGCGCGAGCGGCGGAAACGGCCCTGGGAGCCGGGCAGGACCTGGGACCGCTGCACGGTATCCCCTTCGCCGTCAAGGACCTCTACGACGTCAAGAACATGCCCACTACCGCGGGCACCCACCTGCTGGAATCCCACCAGGCCGCCGAGGACTGCACCGCGGTGCACCGGCTGGCCCGGGCGGGGATGATCCTCACCGGCAAGACCAACACCGTGCAGTTCGCCTATGGGGGGGTAGGTATCAACCACGATCATGGCACACCGCATAATCCCTGGCACGAGACTCCCCACGCCCCCGGCGGCTCCAGCAGCGGTTCGGGCGTGGCCGTGGCCTCGGGTCAGGTACCGATCGCCCTGGGCAGCGACACTGGCGGCTCGGTGCGCATTCCCGCGGCCCTGTGCGGCACGACGGGACTGAAGACCACCGTGGGGCGGATCAGCCGCGCCGGAGTATACCCTTTGAGTTGGAGCCTGGATTCCGTAGGTCCGCTCACCCGCTCCGTGGAGGATGCGGCCCTGGTCTATCAGGCCATGCAGGGCCCCGACCTGAAGGACTCCAGCACGGTGGGTGTGCCCGGCCATGACGTGTTGCAGGGATTGAAGGATGGCGTGCGCGGTTTGCGGCTGGCCTTTGCCGAGACCGTTTTTTGGGAGGAGGTGCACCCGGAGGTGGCGGCGGCGGTGCGGGAGAGTGCCAAGGTATTCGAGGAGCAGGGGGCGCAGGTAGGGAGCGTGGAATTTCCCGAGGCCGAGGAGGCGCGTCAGCTAAACTCGGGCGGTCTGATAATCGCGGCGGAGGCCTATACCTGCAACCGCAAATGGGTGGACGAGCATTTTGACGAGCTGGACCCCATCGTGGCCCACCGTATTGTGAAGGGCAGGGACATCCCGGCCCACGAGTACCTGAGCATCATCCGGGCCTGGGAGGGCCTGCGCGCCAAGGCCGATTTCGCCCTGAGGGACGTGGACGCCCTGCTGGTACCCAGCACGGCCATTCCCGCGTTGCCCGTGGCCGAGGTGGACGCGGACAAGGACATCTATTCCCAGCGCAATCTGCAATACCTGCGCAACACGTATATCGGCAACGTCTTGGGGCTGTGCGGACTGTCCGTGCCCTGCGGGTTCACCAGCAAAGGTCTGCCCATCGGGCTGATGATCTATTGCCGTGGTTTCCAGGAGGAGACTGTGCTGCGCATCGGCTACGCCTTTCAGCAGGGCAGCGACTGGCACAGCCGCAGGCCCCAGTTGGGCTGGGCCGGCGAGGGGGACTGAATGGCACCGCAAGCCGAGGCCGGGCTGGCGCGCTTGCACGAGCGCATGACCGAGGAGCAGCGGCAGAGGGAAATCCTGTCCAAGGAAGAGTGGGACGCGGGGCGGGAAGCGCGCATGCAGGCCGTTGGCGAGGAGACAGCTTCCCGAACCTGCTGATAAGGGCCGCCGAAGCGCATAACCTGCTGGAACTGGGTACGTGGTGGGCTATTCCACCATCTGGCTTGCCGAGGCCGCACGGGCCGATGGGGGCCAAGTGACCACCATCAATAAAAACGAGCATAAGACGCGCCAGGCCCGCGAAACCCTGGCGGCGGCGGGGCTGGCGGAGGTGGTGACCTTGTATTAGCGGCTATACGGTGCTGGAGTGCGCCGGGCAGCAGGGTAGTGGGCTATTTTGGACCTATCCATGTCTATTTCAGTCTTGTATCGACTGTATACACCCGGGACACTAATATTCATATTCCTTCTTTTCGATTTCGTGCACCCGGCAAAACCTATCAAAATAACTGCGATCAAGGCAAACATAACAAACATCTTCTGGCGATCGCTAAGGTTGAAAATTTTCATCTTTTCTCCTCCAGTTAATTTATCTGATCTCGCAAGTATTCGAGAATCTTAGATGATTATTGTGATTGAACGTTCGTCGCGGGTTATTGTTCATATTCACCCTGGCATTGGTAATGACTAGGTGTTGTTCAATCAGTGAAGACCTATTCTGCGATCCTTGTGCCAAATAATAAAAATTGCGGGCAATAATTTTATATCAATTATAACAGTGATCTACTTGTATTTACGATGAGTGAAAATTAACTGCGGTACGCAATAATCACGGATTGCCGTGGGCTGACATTCGGATTCCCGTGGTTTTAAGAATGACTGCCAGCGGAAGGTCTGTGGCCGAACTGCCGGTTCTACCCGATCAGCGGGGCAGCGACTGGCACAGCCGCAGGCTCCTGATGGGCTGGGCCGGCGAGGGGGATTGAATGACGCCTGAAGTCGAGGCCGTGCTGGCGCGCTTGCACGAGCGCATGGCCGAGGAACAGCGGCAGAGGGAAATCCTGTCCAAGGAAGAGTGGGATGCGGGGCGGGAAGCGCGCATGCTGGCCATTGGAGAGGAGGCGGGGCGCTTCCTGAACCTGCTGATCAGAGCCGCCGGAGCGCGTAACCTGCTGGAACTGGGTACCTCGGTGGGCTATTCCACCATCTGGCTGGCCGAAGCCGCGCGGGCCAATGGGGGCCAAGTGACCACCGTCGACGAAAACGAGCATAAGACGCGCCAAGCCCGCGAAACCCTGGCGGCGGCGGGGCTGGCGGAGGTGGTGACCTTTATTACCGCCGATGCGGTGCAGGTGTGCGCCGGGCAACAGGATCTCGTTGACTTCGTCCTGCTGGATGTGTGGAAGGGGGTTTATATTCCCTGCTTCGAGGCGGTACTCCCAAAGCTTGCCGTCGGGGGTTTGATTGCCGCGGACAATATGACATTTCCCGTCACCGAGCAGGCGCCCCTCTATCAGGCGCGGGTGCGCGGCACCGGGGGTATGCAATCGGCCTTCGTGCCCATCGGAAACGGGTTCGAGCTTTCCCTGCGGGTCTCCTAGGCTACGCCACGCCCTCGCTCACCCACCTCTGGCGAACGATTCCATGACCGAATTCATCATATTCCTGTTCCTGGGCCTGTTTCTGCTGGACTGGACCCTGGAAACCGGGCTGGCCGGCCTGAACCTGGCGCACACTCTGGCCGGCTCCGACACGCCGCCCGCACCCCTGCGGGGCGCGATGGACGAGCAGACCGTGCGCAAGAGCCGCGCCTATACGGTGGCCCGGCTGCGCTTCGGGCTGTTGCGTGGGGTGGCGGGAGCGGGTTATCTGCTCCTGCTGCTCTTCTCCGGGGTTCTGCCCTGGCTGGAGACCCTGCTCCGAAGTTGGCAGTTTACCGGGCCGCATCTGTTCGTGGCCTATCTGGCGTTGCTGGCGCTGCTCTCCGCGCTGCTGGGCCTGCCCTTTGCCCTGTACAGCACTTTCCGCATCGAGGCGGCCTTTGGCTTCAACCGGATGGGCATTGGTCTATGGCTGCTGGACCGCATAAAGGGGTTGCTGCTGGCGGGGCTGCTGGGCGTTCCCTTCCTGTACGGGGTGTATTTGTTCATGGAGAGCAGCGGGCGCTGGTGGTGGCTGTGGCTGTTCCTATTTATTGCCTTGGTGCAGATGGTGCTGGTCTGGCTCTACCCGGCCTTCATCGCGCCCCTGTTCAACAAGTTCACGCCCCTGCCCGAGGGCGAGCCCAGGCGGCGCATGGAAGAGATGGCCCGGCGCGCGCGCTTCCGCATGGCCGGAATTTTCACCATGGACGCCTCGCGCCGCTCCGGTCATTCCAATGCCTACTTTACCGGGCTGTTGCGGCCACGCATTGTGCTCTTCGATACCATGCTCGATGAGATGAGTATGGAGGAATCCCTCTCGGTGCTGGCCCATGAGATCGGCCACTACCGCGAGCACCACATCCACAAAGGGCTGGCGCTCAACCTGGCGGGGACCTTGTTCATGTTGTGGGTGCTGAACCTGCTGGTGGATTGGCCGCCGCTGTTCGAGGCTTTCGGCTTTGCCGGGCCTTCCCATCACGCCGCCTTGACCCTGGTGCTGGCCATGGGCGGCCCGTTCACCTTTTATCTGGAGCCGCTGCTGGCATGGATTTCCAGGCGTCATGAATACCAGGCCGATGCCTTTTCCCTGGCGCTGTTGGGCATGCCCGGCGCGCTCAAGTCCGCCCTGATCCGCCTCAACGGTCAAAATCTGGCCAACCTGCGCCCCCACCCCTGGTATGCCGCATATCACTATTCCCATCCCACCCTGCTGCAACGGCTGGCGGCGATCGACCGCTTGGCCGCGCAGGGCCAGGCCCGCCGGGTGCAAGCCTGAGGACTGGAAGCCAGGCCGGTTCCGCAATTTTCCTGAAAATCAGGCATGATTGTTGTAATTCTTTTCGTTCGTTAATGAATTTGCACGAACGTCCGTGGGAAGCGCCGGTCACGGGCACCGGGCGGGTGGGGTAAAAGTGGGCCGCGCGATCCTTGGGCCGGCCGGCCAAGGGCCGGCTCAAGGATATTGCGCTGGCGGCCCCTGCAATGAGCAGTTATGCGTGCCAAGAAACTGAACGATCAATTGCGGGACATGCCGGGCCTCTACTTTGAGCGCACCAGCCCCCAGGAGCAGGCCCGGCACCGGGAAAAGCTAAGCCGGCTGGCGGCGGAGGGAGGGCTGCTGGTGGATCCCATCCAGGATCAGGACGGCGGCTGGCACGTGGAACTCGTCACCATGGACTGGGACGAGCCGGGACTGCTGGACAACATCTTCGAAGCCATCTTACGCTCCATCCATATTCCCAAAGGTGTTAGCATCCGGCGGGCCCGCATTTTTACCGGCATGGGCGGGCAGGTCGTCAACATCCTGGAACTTGCCACCAGCGCCGGCGAGCCGGTGCAGGAAGAAGCCTGCCGCATGCTCATGAAGGAGCTTTCCGGGCTGCGCCCTGGAGAACGCGGGGCGCTGGAGTCCATCGAGCATCTGCCCTTCACCGATCTGATTCCCTTTCTGACCGAATTTCCGGTGATCGATAACGACAGCTCCACCGAATACACCCTGCTGCGCTTCAGGGCGGAGAAACTTTCCAATCGCTTCACCAGCGTTCTGCTGCACTTTCTTGCGCGCTCCGAGCTGTGGCTGAACATTCAGATCGCGGAATTTGTTCAGGACGGCGGGGCGGCCTACCACTTCTACGTGGTGGACAAGTACGGCAGGAAACTGCGCGACTCCCATTACACGCGCCTCAGTATCGTGCGGGTGCTGGAAGCCATGAACCGCATGATGATGCGCTTCAACGTACAATACATCCGCCGTGACTGGTACGAGCGCATTCAGCGCCGCGAAAAGACGATCTACCACAGCCGTCCCGATCCCGAGGATTTCATGCGGGACCTGGAAAGTATCCGCCAACTTGCCGATTTGAAGGGACTGACCCGGCGGCTCAGTCCGGTGGTGGACCAGGGCCTGCTGGACAGCAAGTCTTTTTACTTCCTGAAAAAGGTGGAATCCTTCGTCGAGCACAATGGCCCCCGCATTTCCCGGTTGGTGGAGTCGGGACCCGGCGCGGAGGACATCGAACTGTGCAGGGAGTATTTCGAGCTGCGGCGGCGCGCCCTGCGGATCATGACACCCCTCTTCGAGCGCCTGGCGGAAATGCCCGAGGCGTCTCCCAAGCCTTCCGATACGCAGCGGCTGAAGGCGCTCTGCCGGCCCAGCCCCACCGGAGCCTACGCGCTGGATCATCAGAATGCGCTTTACCACACTGAAGCGATCTGGCTCAGGGAGCCGTTGCAGGCGCTGGACCCCTTCGTGCTCGCGGCCCGCACGGACAGTTATATCCGCGACGATTTCATGGACGCCATCGAAGCCTCCCTGGAAAGCTGGACGCCCGAATTTGTCGAAGAAAACCTGCAACCCCTGGGGAAGAAATTTCTGCAACTGCTCGATGAGAGCGTAAGGCAAGGCAACACGGCCACCATTCTGCGCAATTTGCGTTCTGTAGGGTTGCTGCAACGCTACCTGCCGGGCTTCGAGGCCATCCAGGGCTTGATTCATGTGATCAGCGACCATGCCTACACCGTGGACGAGCATTCCTTTATCGTGATCGAGGTACTGGAGGGTCTGCAACTGCTGGGGGAAGTGCTGCCAGACCCAGGAAAGACCATGATGCGCCGCGAGTACGAAAAACTGGAAGATGCGGTGGGGCTGCAAAAGTTCGCCCGCAAATTCGTGATGGAAATGCGCATGCTGGAGAATGTCACCGAATTGCAACGCAACCCGGCGGTGCACCCATTTTTCCGGCTCATGGACGAGGTGCGGCGCAACTCCCTGGAATTTCTGGTCGAGATGAACTTTCTGGATCAGGGCTATTCCATCTGCATGGGCGCCCTGGTGGAAATCGAGAAAATCCGCATGCAGCTCGACCCCCTGGTGCACCTGTATTCGGCGCTGTCCTTCGCGGAGCAGCGGAATCTGGTTCTGTCCGGACTGCTGCACGACCTGAAAAAACCGGCCAGGGAACATGGTGAAATGATGGCCGAAGTGATGAGCGGCTACATGAAAAGCATTGGCCTGAAGCTGCCTGGCGCTGAGGTGAAGCGCATTGCATGGCTGGTGCGCCATCACCTGGACATCCGGCCGGTAATGGGCCGCATGGGCAGCGAGGGGGAGCAGGCCCTGTTGCAATTTGCCCAGGCCGCCCCGGACACAGCCCTGGTGCAATCCCTGATTCTGTTCACCTACGCCGACCGTGTGGCGGTTTACCTGGATCAGAACAAGAACTCTCACGACGCCATGGTGCTTTCCCAGATGCTGGCCATCCTGGAGCGGGCACAGCCCCCGCCGCGGCGAAAGGCCCGTGGCTCCCGCGTCCGCGGCTAGGTTCTATGTGAAAGTCTGGGTTTGCCGGTTTTATCCGGCGGCCCCCGGCGCCAATTGACCGCTGCTGACCCTAGCCGCATTTCCCTCCCCAAGTTATGCTGACGGGGAAAGTTTCACTCCACGCCATGGCGGTATCTGGCGCCGTTCGCCGAGAAATGGCAGTTTTCCGAAACAAAGCCAATTAGCTATTTTATTTCAACGGGTTGAAAATAAATTAGGGTCAAAACGTTGGTTTTTTTGCGCTGTTTTGGTTCGGAATAGATGCATTTCGAGCCTAAAAGGCCGTGGCGCCGCGTTGTGGCGGCCGTGAGGATATCCTGAATATCCTTGCGGTGTGGTGGAAGGCGCGTGATCGGGCATGTGGGGCCGGTGGAGGATTGGCGGTCAGGTGGAGGCGCCTGGCTGGAGTGACGATTGACCGCGCATGGAACGCAGCCACAGCACGAGTCCCATCAGCAGAAAGATGCAGTTTAGGGCTAGATAAGCCCGCAGGCCGAATAAGGGCCCGACCACACCGGCAATCAGCGCGGCCAGGCACATGCCCAGCATATGAAACACGGTCCCGAAATAAATTGCGCGGCCGTGCATGCCCCGGGGCGCTTTGAGGCGGATCATGCGCATCACTGCCGGCTGCATTCCCGCCGAGCACAATCCGAACAACAGGCGCGCCGCCGCCAGTTGCCAGGCAGTCTGCACGAGGGGCAGGGTGAGACTGCTAAGAAACGCCAGTACCAGAATCGCCGCCAGCATCAACCTTTGGTCGTAGCGATCCAGGAGACGGCCCCACACCGGCAACGAAAAAATGCTGGATGCATAGATGGCCATGGCTACAATGCCCACCCAGGTCTCCACGCCGATGCCCCACTCCGTTCCGCCGTCTTCCAGCATTTGCAGGGTCAGCACGGAAACCACCGGGGTCGTGCCATATACGGTGGCGCTGAACACATAGTTGAGGTAAAACAACAACGGCATACCCGGCACCCGCAATACCTGCACCGCGTCCCGCAACAGGTGCAGACGAAACGGTTCCACCACAGCTGCTTTGACCTCCCGCACCAGGAACAGCGCCAGCAGGCCCGCTCCGATCAGACCGGCGCTGCTCACCCAGTACAGCTGCCTGTAGACGGGTAGAAACGCCACCAGGGCCGCGCCCAGGGCGGGCCCCGCCAGATTACCTCCCTGCGCCCCGATTTGGGATACGGAAAGGACGGTGCCCATGTGCCGCGTGGGGGTGTTGGTGGCCAGCAGCGCTCCCAGGGCAGGGACAAATCCGTTGCAGGCCCCGGCCAGAATCAATGGAGGCAGGAACCACCACAGGTTGGGCGCGAAGGCCATCAGGAAAAATCCCAGACCCATCCCGAAACCGGCGCGCAGGGTCATGGACTTCTTCCCATAATGGTCCGCCACAACGCCCCACAGCGGGGTAATGAGCAGACTGGTCAGGAAAAAAACCCCCACCACCAGTCCCACCCAGGATTCCAGATTTTCTTGGAACCCCATCTCGCGCAAAATAAAAGGCAAATAGGGATAGGACGCGGAGAATCCAACGTTGGCCACGGCGCAGGCCGCAAAGGCGGTCCACATGTTGCGCCCCCAATAGGGAAACCGCTCCGTGGGCTGGGAATCCTCGCTGACTCTGTCCATAAATAGGCGGGATGGCGCTGAATAAGTGAGGGGGAGACCCGGGTGCTAAGGGAAGGGGCGGGAGGAAGTTCGTGCCGCACGGCTGTCCAGGCTTGCCCTTCCCCGTGGGGATGTCAAGTAGTCCGCACCGGGTTCGGGGATATTGACTTGACCTCCCCCCGGCTCCACACTATGTTTTGTTGCTCCCAGTTCCTGCTGGATGACCGTCTGCTGGGCAAGCATGATCCATGGCGCCGCGGCAAGGGATTTATCATCAATGCAAATCTACCGGGCTGTAAGGGAATGAAACCAAATCGATTGAAGAATCTGCTGCGCGAAGGCAAATATGCCTCCGGCTCCTGGGTGAGCATGTGCAATCCCCTTGGTGCGGAAATCATGGGCATGGTCGGCTTTGACTGGCTGCTGGTGGACATGGAGCATGGCGCCGGAGATTACCAGACCCTGCTCAGCCAGTTGCAGGCCATCGCCGCCGCGGGCGATTCCACGCCGATAGTGCGGGTGGAGTGGAACGACCCGGTGGTGGTCAAGCGCGTGCTCGACATCGGCGCGGAGGGGGTGATGGTGCCTGGCATCAAGACCGCGGAAGAGGCGCGGAAGGCCATCGGCAGCATCAAGTATCCCCCGCAGGGATTCCGGGGCATCGCCGGGGTGAGGGCCAGCAGATTCGGGCAGGACCCCACCTATCTCAAGGAAGCGAACGACAACGTGGTCATGTTTCTGCAGATCGAAACCAAGGAGTCCGTGGCCAATGTGGAGGACATACTGTCCGTGCCCGGTATCGACGTGGTCTTTGTAGGTCCCAACGATCTGGCCGCGGACCTGGGCCATACCGGGGACATGGCCCACGAGGACGTGCAGGGAGCTATCAAGAAGGTGGAGGACGTGGCCAACGCCAAGGGCATCGTGCTGGGAAGCGTCTCCCGCAACTGGGATCAGGCCAAGGCACTCATCGACAAGGGCTACCGGGCGGTTTCCATCATGGGCGATATTCCCATGCTGATTCAGGGCGCCAAGGGAAATCTGGAAAATTTCCGCAACCACCCTCATGTGGCCGGGGCCTGAGAGCCCCGGGCTGTGGATCGCCCATGCCTTGCTCGGATGGGTCTGGGGCAGCTTTCTTAACCAGTCGATCGATCGAGCGCCCTTCCGCGCCGCATACGCTGCACAGGATCTGCCGCCGGTTTTCGAGGGGCGGCGGCCCACTCTGCTGTGGCCCCACCGTTCGGTATGCTTTGCCTGTGGCGCGTGGATAGCCTGGTTCGACAACCTGCCCGTATTGTCCTATCTGCTGCTGCGGGGCCGTTGCCGGGCCTGCGCCGCTGCTATCGGATGGCGCACCGTTCTGGTTGAGTTGGCCACGCCTGCCGGCTTTGCCTCGCTGGCCTTGTGGGATGCGGCGGAAGGGGGATGGTGGCTGTTGTGGGATTACGGGATTTTCAGTTGGGCGCTTGCCGCCGCCGTGCGCGCCATGGAAGGACGCCGCTTGGGCGCAGGCTTCCTTGCGCTGGGATGCGGCATCGCATTGGCGGTGCTGCTCCGTCCCGGCCTGGTATGAGCAATTGCAATCTAAGGAGACGCCATGGAACAGCAACCTGTATGCCCCAAATGCGAGATACAGGGCAAGCGGCATATTGCATCCATGGCCAGCGAACAGAAGGCTCCAGGGGGCTTGGCGCGATTCGAAATCGTGATGTGCAATGGCTGCGGCCATGTATATGGCGTGTACCCGAACTTCATTATCACGAGTTAGCCTTTTCCGCAGGACAACCGGAGGGCCGTGCCGCCCAGGAAATAGGACAGTAGCCCGGCCTCCTCTGTGATAACCATTTCCATACTGTTCAAACCGGGACCGGGGATGCGCACCATGCCTCCGGACCCTTGCGGGTCACGGCCCGTCTCTGCTGCGATAATTCCATGGCCACCCGTATCCTGCTTACCCAGTTGCGGCGCATCGGAGATGTGCTGATGACCACGCCCGCGGTGCGGGCTCTGCGCCAAGCCATGCCTGATGCCCATATCGACTACCTCACCGAGGCGCCTTCGCACCAAATCCTGGCCACCAACCCGCACATCGACGAAGTGCTGGTGTGGCCGCGCAAGGGCGGGCTGCCGGGCAAGCTGCGCATGGTGGGGCGGTTGCGGGCCGCCCACTACGATGTGATGGTGGACTTTTTCTCCAACCCCACCAGCGCCCTAATCACCCGTATCACCAACGCGCCGCGGCGCATCGGCTTCGCCTTCCGGGTGCGGCGCTGGGCGTACACCGATGCCCTGCCATTGCCCGATGCGCCTTACGCGGCCTCTCACAAGCTGGCCCTGCTGGCGCCCCTGGGCGTAGCGCCGGGCTCCCTGCTTCCGGAATTGCACGTGGACGAGGCCAGCCGCCGCCATGCCGGGCGGCAGCTCGCCGACCTGGGAATAGGCACGGGGGACTTTCTGGTGGCTCTCTCGCCCGTATCGCGGCGGGATTACCGGGTCTGGCCGGCCAGACACTACGCCCGCCTGGCCGACATGCTGATCGAGCGCTACGCGGCCAAGGTGCTCTTCCTGTGGGGACCCGGCGAGCAGCATTTCGTGGATGCCGTACGGCAGCACATGGTGCACAAGCCGCTGCCGGATTACCCGGTGCCGTCCCTGATGGAAACCGCCGCCCTGCTGGAGCGGGCAAACCTGTTGGTGGCCAACAACAACGGCCCGCGCCATATGGCCATTGCCGTGGGAACGCCCACTGTGGGAGTATTCGGCAGGTCGCACCCTGAAAGCTGGACGCCGCCCGATGCACCCCGGCATGCGGCGGTGGCATACGATCCGGGTTGCAAGGACCAATGCGTCTACCCGCGCTGTGGCCGGGAGTGCATCAACGATGTGCCCTACCCGGCGGTGGCAGCGGAAGTGGAACGGCTTAGCGAGGCACTGCTGAAAGATGGAACCCCTGTTTGATGCACGGGCCATAACGGCCCGGCTCAACGATGCGGTGGCGCGCTGGCATGAGACGACCATCTCCCACGATGAGCAGGACATCTTCCTAAAGCTGGCCCTGACCAATCAGGGCTTCAATTTCCAGCTCTGGCATGAGGAGGATAAGGCCCGCGACCCGCATGCGGCTCCAGAGGATATCGCCGCGTGCAAGCACGCCATCGACGGCTTCAACCAGCAGCGCAACGACAGCATGGAGCGGATGGACGAATTCGTGCTGGAAGGGTTGCGCCTGGGTGGCGTGAATGCGGATCAGCAGGCGCCTCTGCATTCCGAGACCGTGGGCAGTATCGTGGACCGGCTGGCCATTCTGGCCCTCAAAAGTTTCCATATGCGGGAAGAGACCCTGCGTGAGGACGCTGGGGAGGCGCACCGCCGCGGCTGCGCGGACAAGCTGGCGGTGCTGGAAGCGCAGCAGCAGGACCTGGCCGGCTGCCTGGCCATGCTGCATGACGAACTTTGCCAGGGCCGCATCCGCTTCAAGGTCTACCGGCAAATGAAGATGTACAACGATCCCAGTCTCAATCCCGTGCTCTATGGCAAAGGCAAGCCGGGCGGCTCATAACAATATACGTACAAAATTGACATATATAGCGCCGCCCCGTTACAATCCTATTACAAAGCCCATAGCCTACCCTTATAATAAAGCCTGTCCGGCAGTAATGAAGCAGCCAGATTCACCCCTATCCACACCAGCAGACAGCGAAGCCGTGCCAGCCAGCAAGTTCAAGATCACCTTTCGGCCCGGTGAAGATACCATCGAGGCGGGCGAAGTGGACCCCACGGGCCATCACGAGGGCGAGCCTGGCTCCATCCTGGATTGGGCGGACCAGCATGATATCGAAATTGAACATGCCTGCGGCGGGTTTGCCGCCTGCTCCACCTGCCATGTGATCGTTCGCGAGGGCCTGGATAGCTGCAACGAGGCTTCCGAAGAAGAAGAGGATATGCTGGATGAGGCCCCGGGGCTGACCCTGCAATCCCGCCTCGCCTGCCAGTGCATCCCCGACGGATCCCAGGATCTTGTGGTGGAAATTCCCGCCTGGAACCGCAATCTGGTCAAGGAAGGGGCGCACTAAGTTCTATGTGAAAACCCCTGTCACGGCACATAGTCATTGCGAGGCCCGTACGACGGGCCGAAGAAATGTTATCAGCCAGCAGGAATCTTCACTTCGCCCTTCGATTCCGCTCAGGACGAACTCAGATT
Organism: SAR324 cluster bacterium; assembly: GCA_027297205.1. Classification (GTDB taxonomy): domain Bacteria; phylum SAR324; class SAR324; order SAR324; family JACQKK01; genus JAPUIH01. The sequence goes on from JAPUIH010000155.1 coordinate 13,914, forward strand.
GACAGTGTGAATAAAATAATTATTGGCGGAATCTGTCCGCTTTTCGACCGTCATGGCCGTTTTTCCGAAACAAAGCCATTTACATACATCTTTTCAATAGCTTGAAATTTCAGCAGTCTCTGCTGCGCCCCTATTTCGCCCCTAATACGCCCCTAAACTGTGCGCACGG